>NZ_JBJYZD010000006.1:0-146079 GCF_046263795.1 Porcibacter vitabionis
CAGATTCGTTGTAACAGGTGATTTGATAATCATCGCAAAGCCTCCTTTATCAGCTTTTACGATGATACCATTTGTACATTTTTATTCCGGAACTTTTGTACATATTTAATTATGACATAGCACCTTGGAGAGTTGACCCCTACGAATCAGCACCTCTACTTCTTCTATGGGTAAAAAATTGGAAGGATGACAGGAAATGGAGAAAAAAGTTGAAAGAAAGCTTGGAAGGGTTGCGGAAGGGGAAGGGGAAGGGTTATGGAAAGGACTGACCACGGAAGGACTGTGGGAAGGGTTACAGAAGGATGGATAGTAGAGCGGGGGATGGTAGGATAGGCGGTAGGAAGTGTGCAAAGGGTACGGGTTAGGACTTGGTACATATAAACTTGACACTTTTTGCACACTTTTACCGTTACCCTATCCTACCCTCTTTACCCCTCCCCTAACCATCTGACAGACAGGGGCTATTTCACCTACCGAATTTTCGTTAACTTCACAATCATCTTTGTTGACTAATTCCTTGACTAAAAGTTGACTTTCTTGACTAAATCGTACCACCCTAACCATCCGACAGACAGGGAATGGTTAGCATACCAGTTCGGTTGGGAAAGGTAGGTATTGGTACATCTGAGTCATTGCGTAGCAATGACGAAGAATTAAAGGCCGTAGGCCGAATATATAGATTTGAAACTTTTTGCACACTTTTACACCCCCTTTTCTTTTCCCTCTGGCACCCTGATAACCTCGTATGTACCATACCAAAAAAGTGTGCAAATTCTGTCAAGTTTATATGTACCAATTCATGGGTACTGGGAACCCACCTACCCTGTACCTTGTAACCCTTCCTACACCACCCTTAGATAACCTCTATGTCTTACCTCAAAAAGTGTGCAAAAAATGTAAAGTCTATATGTACCAAGTCATAGACCTGTGGATGCCTGCATACCAAATCATAGAACCAGTCCATACAGAGCTTACAGACCTTCCCCAAACTACCCGTCCCTTTCCTTCCAAAATTTACGCATAGAAGAACTGGTAAAGGTTGTCCCGTTGGAACCAAGAAGGGAAGAAAAGAAACCATGAACAAGGATATGGAAACAGCACTCAAAGCATTACATGACTGGCACAGGGAAGCCTATCTCCCATCCAGTAGTCCCTACTTCAAAGAAGGAGGGGAAGGTCGTCACATCTATGAACACTCTGTCATAAGACCCATGCAGATATTGGACGAGTTAAGTAACAAGCAGAAGTTTCTGTTTATGGAACTGGTACCGGGAATCACGAGAGACCTTCAGAAGGATTTTGATGTCCTTCCACAGTCTCAGCATGGACTGTACTATCCTAAGCACCATTGGAAGGAGATTGAGTCCGAATATGTAAAGACCATAGACATCCTAAACAAGCTCCCGAAGTGTGCAAGTAAGAGTGAGGTGTTACGGGAACTGGAACCCTTACATAACTTCCAGACCAGTACATTAACCCAACTGATTGTACGAGAAGCAGGTCATGAAATGGTGGAACGGTTGGATGCCAAGAAGGCTGAACCTGTGGAGACTGAGGACGAAGAAGAATCTCTGTCAAAAATTTCCTGAATTTCTGTCTGTTTCATAAAAAATTACGCATAGAAAGTATGTAGAAGAAAAACAGGCACAGAAAGGACTCTTTTGCGATGTATGGAGCTTGGCACGTCCATTTTGAATCCCCGAACGACACGGGAAATAATCTCGATGTCATGTTGGATGAGTTTGAGAAGGTGGGGGCAAAGAAGGTCACCGTCACAGAGCATGATGTCTTCACCTCTTTCGTGGAGCTAAAGGACAAGTGTAAGGATCGGTCGGTCAAGGTTGTTCCCGGGGTAGAAGGAACCATGACCGATGAGATCGGTGGATTCTCCCTCCACAATGCTCACATGGTGTTAGTCGCAAAGGACAAGGTGGGCTATCGTTCCCTGTCCAAAATCATCACAGAAGCCAACAAGCACTATTCCCTGCACCCGGAAGACAAGCGTCCCATCATCACATGGGCTAATCTGGAAAAGAACGTTGCCAAGGGGCACGTTTTCTATTCGTCTGCCTGCATTCAGGGAATTTTCGGACAGATCGTAAAGGATTCGAATATCACCAGAGAGGAACAGACCGAGAAGGCAAGAAAACGGTTAGGACTGTCCGAGGAAGAAATGGAACACATCTATGCCTTGGAAGAACAGTTGTCTGCCAACAAGAAAACGAAAGCCTACAAGGACAATCACAAGCTCTATCTCCATTGCAAGCGGTATGAAACAGAGATGGAACGAATTGAGAAACTGCCTTCTCTGTCTATGGAGCAGGTTGATAATCTGTGCTCTCTGGCCTACGAGAAGTTATGTTCCATCTTTGGGAAGGACTATGTGTACTTCGAACTTCAGAACCATGGCATCCGATCTGAGCAGCAGATCTATCCTGCCATCGTTCGGTTACTGGAAAAGTTCCATACCGACAACGTTCTTCTCACGAACGACATCCATGTCGGAAAACTGCACCCGACCGAAGAGGACTTCCTACGGAGAAATGTGGCTCAGTACAGTCGCTATCATGTGGTCTGGGACATTTCCGATGGAGACCGGGAGCTTTACATCAAGGATGATCCTGACCTGATGGATACCATCCGAAAGCTTCCGGACGTACCGGAAGAAATTGTTACAAAGGGCATGGCAAATGTCGAGAAAGTCTTATCCGCTTGCGAAACAGACTATCTGTACGAGAAGTCCGAGGAACACTACCCGAAGTTCTCTGACCACCCGGAAGAGGACTTAAAAGCCATGGTCGAGGTTGGAAAGACCGTTCGATTCCCGAACGGATTCCCGACCGAAGAATATGACAAGCGACTGGCTCATGAACTGGACATCATCTGTGGCATGGGATATGCCAGTTATCATCTCATTGTACAGGACTATGTGAACTGGACAAAGAAGTACGGCTACTGTGTCGACTTCTTCCGTGACCATGGAATTGACTTTACCACCGACCTGACCAATCGAACCATTAACCTTGATAACACATCCGTCACTTATCAGGGTATCGTTCCGACCATGGAAGAACTGGATGAAACCATCGAAGCGTTCCATATCCCGGAGCAGGGAATCAACATGGGACCGGGACGTGGTTCTGCGGTCTCCTCTCTGGTCTGTTACCTTCTCGGAATCTCTGACGTTGATCCTGTGCGGTATCATCTTCTTTTCGAGAGGTTTTTGAACCCCGAACGAAAGAGTATGCCGGACATTGACTGTGACTTTCGCCCTGACCTCCGGGGGAAAGCCATTGAATACACGAAGATGAAGTACGGGGAAAACTCCACCTGCAAGATCATCACAAAGACCTATGGAGCATTGGCAGGAAACATTCGTCTGGCCGCACGGTATCTGGGAACCAAGGAATACAACAACCTTCCCCTGACCGACCGTATGAACGTGAAAGAGAACGTTTTCTTAAAGCCATGGTATAACGATGCCGACCGGTTGGCAAAAGCCATCGACAAGGACGGGAATATTTCCGACACCGCATCTTTTAACAAGCGGGAAGAGGACATCTACCATCTGGCCACGAACCTGTCCGGACTGTTTTTATCCTTTGGTCAGCACGCCGGGGGAAACATTATCAGCCGGGACGACATCACGGACACCATGCCCCTGTTCTGGAACACGAAGAAACAGAACTTCTCCACCCAATGCGTCCATGATGAAGCCGAACAGGCAGGATTCTTAAAGATGGACTTCTTAGGGCTTATCAACCTGAATCTTCTGACGGACATGATGGAGCTGACCGGTGACAACTCGATCATGAATCTGGCTAGACGGGAAGAACTACTGCAAGACCCGAAGATCTATCAGGACATCTTTTCGACCGGAAACACACAGGGCATTTTCCAGTTTGAATCGAATGGCATGAAAGAACTCATGCGGGAATTTCAGCCGGAATGTTTTGAGGACCTGATCCTTCTGGTTGCCCTCTACCGCCCCGGTCCTCTCCAGTACAAGGATGAAATCGTGGCAACCAAGTGGTATCGGAAAGGACAGGGGAAAAAGCCAAAGAAGGCTATCGACATTCCAAACGACACCTTGAATCAGATTCTGGAACCGACCTACGGATGTATCATCTATCAGGAACAGGTCATGCAGATTTTTGAGTTCTTGGCCGGGTATAGCCTTGGTGACGCTGACCTTGTCCGCCGTGCCATGGCAAAGAAAAATCTGGACAAGCTTACCATTGAGCGGGAAGCTTTCCTGCATGGAGATGAGAGCCGAAATATCAAAGGCGTACAGGCAACGTTCGGACTATCGGACGATGACCTTGCCCCTTACAATGCCCTGTTCGATCAGATGTTGGACTTTGCATCCTACGCCTTCAATAAGTCCCATGCGGCCGCATACAGTCTGGTATCCTTCTTCACCGCCTACTTTAAGTGCTATCACCCGGGCGAGTTCTATGCGGTTTCCCTGAATCATGTGGCCAATCTGGACGAGGTCGCTCCCTTTGCAGCAGAAATGCCTTCCTTTGGTATGACCTTGGCACAGGCAGACGTTCGATACTCTCATGCAGACTTCTGGTTTAACGGCACGGACACGATTTATTTTGGATATGCCAGACTGAAGGGAATCAGTAAAGACCTGCAAATTGACAACGAGTGCCAGACCTTACGGGAGTTCTGGATCAAGAACAAGCTGACCTTACCGGTGCTTACTACCCTGACCAAAGCCGGGTATTTCCGTTGCTTTGGAAAATGGAATGACATTCTTTCCTATTTCGAAACGAATGTTCCGATCGGTCTGAAACGTTGGAAGGTCATGCAGTCGGCAAAGAATGAAGAAGAACGGGATCAGAAACTGGACAAGCTTCCGCACTTGGAAGACTTCCAAGCCGAGCCTGTGGTCGAGGAATCGGTCAACGACACACGAACCCGATATGAGAACGAATACCTGACCATGGGACTGGTCTTTCCCGACAAGGAAACCAGAAAGCGACTGTGCCTGACCGATGCCTTCCCGGAAGGAAAGGACCGAAAGCAGGTCGGTGTGGTCATCTGTTTTGTGAATAAGGACAAGCCGATCCATTCCAGAGGAAAACTGATCTATGAGGTCTATCTCATGGATCGAACCGGAACGATCAAGAAGTACCTGTCGGATGAAACCTACGATGCAGCAGACGGCCTGTTTGAGCTGACTGGTTCTCCATGGTGCTTGACATGGGGAACGAGCATTCGGGAAGAACTGCCGACCGAGAAGAATATCCTCTTGAACGGAACAAGACATACCGAGGGGTATCTGAGCCGTTTCGAAATGACGGATGCTCTGTGCCGTGTGAAAAGCGACAAACAGAAGACACAGAAATATCATGTGTTCTACTCCATCGGGTCATCGGTCTATCCCATCGGTGTCACCCTCTCGTCTTCCGAGTGGATGAAACTCCGGCAGATCCTTCCGAACAAAAATCAATGCGATTGTACGTAAAAAAGTGCGAACCGTTTGGTTTTTTCATAACTTTTTATCCATAGAAGTAATGTAAGCAATAGACAAGATAAAAGAGGTAAACGAAATCATGACGAATAGAGAACGTATTGAAGCGATGGATGTCAGACAGTTGGCAGAGTTCCTTTATGACCTGATGAAAAACGGTGCAAGCATTTGCCCCGAACCGGGTTGTGATGGATATTCCTGCGTAGACTGCATGGTAGACTGGCTGAAAGCCGGGAACAATCCCAAGAAGGGAGACGTAAGAAAGCTGATCGGAAGTGACCGTCCGGACAGTTACTATCTGGTGGTACAGGCTCTGGACAAGAAGTCCAAGGTCATGTATGTCGATGGTTCCTTTGCTTGGGTATCGAACGAGGTCTTTCTGGTCGATGAACCGACCGACATGAAGGCAAGTGAGTTTTTGCAGATGGTTGTCGAGAATATGTGAGTTGAAAGAAAAAGGGGTGGACATTATGGTAGACGTGAAGCAGGGAACACAGAAACCGGCACTTGGAACGGTGCGGAAAATCAGGGGATGTAAAGGTTCGGAAGGCTATTACATGATTTCTGATGTTTATGATACGGGTTCCAAGGTACGCTATTCGGATGGTCTAGTCGGTTGGGAAGACAATGACACGATCCTGTCAGACGAGCCTTCCGACATGACCATGCTTGACTTTGTAAGACTGGAAATGGAAACCGTATAGGCAGACATAGACGAGCCTGCCGGTATAAGAGAAAGGAAACAGAATTGAACCTTTCCGAATACAATCAGGTCAAAGATCTGACCTATCTGGATTATTGCAATTATCTGCAAAAAAAGTATGGTGTCGGTCTTTCGGACTACTTCACACCTTCTTTTTCTAAAAATCCGAAAGTTTCTCGAACGAGGGATGGACTGTTTGCTCATCACAAGATGGAAGATACCATGGTGCTTTTGTCTACACCCGAGATTGCAAAGCTTTGTCCGTTTGCATGGCAGACCAAAGAGAATATCGTCTACTGTGACTATTTGGAGCATTTACTTCTGCACGTTCTGATCTGCAAGTACCCATCGCCGCATAAGGTCAAGAATGCCGATGTCGGAATCGGTGGTGTGATTGCCTTTCTTGTACCGGAACTGAATGATCTGTATTCCGGATGGAATACAACACAGGCATGGCGAAAAACCTGTCATGATAAGGTACGAAACGAAAAGGATGTCTATCTTTCCATTCTAAAGACTTTCATTGACTGGGAAACAGAAAATGATTCCTCTTTCGATGTTACCATTCTGTGCCGAAGTGGAAATGCACCGTATGGACTTTGGCAGGAGAAAAAGAATAAGGCAATCTATAGTGAAATCAAAGCACTCGCTCCAAAGAAACGGAAGAAAAGGGAGAAAACGCTATGAGAATTTCTTACCACGGGCAGACCAAAGACTGTAACTTCAGAGTTGCCGAAATTGACTTTAGTAAAGAAGAAGAAAGCATGGTCAGAGAAATTTCTGACATTGCCGATCGGGAAACGGGTTGGAAGAAATGGTCGTTCTTTGATGACTGTGCTTATGTTTCCGTAGACGATAAGAAAGATTACGATGATTTCCGAGACTTCTATTTGGAAACCAAGAAAGCACTAAAGAATCGTGCCGATCGGGACGCACACGACCTGACGAGATAGAAAGTGAATGTCATGAAATATATTATCTGGGGAGAATTTGTCTGGGGTGGAAATCATCACGTCTTCACGGAAGAATATGAGGACAGAGGAGAAGCGGTACAGGAAGCCGACATTATCTGGGACGGTCTGGCTGATGACGAAAAGGAACAAATCGTTTCCCTGTTCGTGTTGGAGTCGGAAAATCCCGACATTAACGCCATTAACCACTTTGACGGCGATGAAGTCAAACGGTACAAATAAGAAAATGTACAAAATGTAAAAACTACAAAAGAGTACATTTTGAAAATGTAAAAAGACGGAAGGAAAAATCATTATGACTGCATTTCGAAACCTTTTGTTGGCAGGACTGTTTGCCTGCGTTTTTGCTACGTTATTTTTGGACAATGAGTCCTACAACTTTGCTCATGACCGGGTGACCGACATCCTGTCGGGAAAAGACCATGCAGGAGACCTTGTATGAAACAAGTCACCCTTATGCACAAGGACACGGAAGTTTGTACCTTTCTTTTGAATGAGTCGGGGGTTTGCAGTCGCATTCTTTCGGTTGACAATCCTTCCCATCTTCCACCCAATTTGACATGGTTGGATTCGGAAGCGGATGTCAATTTCTGGCTATCGAATCGGCGACTGTCCGACCATCGTGCGGATGTGCAGATGTTACAGGATTCCGGGGTAGTAAGTTCCAAGGACTTCACTCCGATCCATTATCTGTCCCTGTACGACTGCTATTGGATTCGGTACAACCCAGACGAACGATTTGAGAATGTGACATTATATCAGCAGCCTGTGATGGATGATGTGTTCTCCTTTATGGAGGATCATGACGAATCACAGGATGTTGTGCTGTCCAGAGATACCGGAAACCTGACCCTGCCCTACCATCGGGAGTGCTACTGCTTGCAGGATGAAGACGATGCCAATATCTTCTACTTCCTCTTTCGAACAGAGATCACGGAGCAGCCGGAATATCTGCTTGGCAAATATCGAGACTTTGTTCCAACGGTCGATGGGGATTATTTTGTCCTGTACGATAGCGTGTACTTCCGCTTTCGGAACATGACCAGTCCTGCCATGGAATACATTTCGGCAAAGGACCTGTTTGATGGATATAACCGAAACCCCTTGTACAAGGGATTGGAACCCGAGACCATTCTGTTTCGGGCGATTGATGACGCAAAGATTCCGGACGCACGGAAGTTTTTGTCCGGCATGATCGCCATGGACGATAAGTACCATATCAGGCGTGACCTGTCCACGTTCGGTTATTTCCGTGATCCCGACACCCTACAATCCTTCGGATTTGCACCATTATTTTTGTGGCCCTAGGCGTGATTCTATCAAATCACGCCTAGGAAAGGGACTTCCCTTTCCATGACAAGGAGAAATCATAATGACAATTCATGAAGCAATCAAACAATATACCTTACAGAACCTTGGTCTGACGGCTGAGGAATATGATGCCTTAAAGGACCAGACCTTCGGCATGAACGAGAAGGTCAAGAAGAAATTCTATGCCATTGTAAAGAATTCTGACCACATCGACATCTTAGGCGACTATGACTGTGATGGTGTGACATCCACCTACATCATGTACAAGCTGATGACGAGTACTTTCCATAAGGACACGGGATTTTTGATCCCGAACCGGATCACCGATGGCTATGGCATCAAAGAAAGCCTGATTGACCGTCTGTATGAACGGCGAAAGGATGCCATCGAAAAAGGGGAAACCTGCACCATTGTGACGGTCGATAACGGCATTGCAGGGGCAGAACCCATTGCCTATGCAAAGAAACTGGGATTCCGTGTCATTGTGACCGACCACCATGAACAGGGACGAAACGAAGTTCCAAAAGCAGACCTTTGCATTGATCCAAAAGCCAAGGACTGCAATCCCTTCGACTATGACGGTTATTGCGGTGCAGGAGTCGCCTATAAAATTGCAGAACAATTCGTGAAAAATCCGAAATTCTTACGACATCTTCGTGCTTTTGCTGCCTTGGGTACGGTCGCCGATGTCATGGAGCTGACGGGAGACAATTACAAGATCGTGAAAGAGGGACTGACCGAACTCTCCAATAAGATTCTTCCGACCCCCTTCCGGCTCTTGGCAGAAGCCTACAACCAGATGCCGAATCGGGAATTTGAATGGGAAGACATTACTGAGAAGGACTTTGGATTCCTGTTTGGCCCGATCATCAACGCCCAGTCCCGCATGGACGATAGCGGAGCGGCCAAGGCAGAGAGCTACCTTCTGCACCCGACCAAAGAGGTTGCAGAGCAGATGGTACAGGTCAATGAAGCACGAAAGGACCTGACCAAGACCCTGTATGCCGACATTGAAAAGAACATTCAGGAAACAGGCTTGAAATCCCCCTTATGGGTTTACGTTCCAAACATCAATGAGGGAATCATCGGTATTCTGGCCGGAAATGTGACCGAACGGTTCGGTGTCCCCTGCATTATCCTGACCGACACGCAGGATGAAAAGGTCTTGAAGGGTTCAGCACGGTCGATCCCCGGATTTAACATCTTTGACTATCTGTGCGGACTGCCCGAGGACTATTTTGCAGGATTTGGCGGTCATGCCGGTGCCGCCGGATTGTCGGTCTATCGGGACAAACTGGAAGAAATTCAGAATCTCCCCGACTTGTCCGTTTATGCCGAGCATGACCATCTGGAGCCGGACTTCACCATTAACCAAGACGAGATGGAAGAATGTTATCAGGCACTTCGGGAGTTTGCCCCCTTCGGACAGGGCAATCCTGCTCCCCTCTTCGGTGTTCACATGAATCCCATGGAAAAGAAACCCTATCTGTGCGGAAGTGACAAGAATACTGCCCTCTTCTTTGGCGACCATGGAAAGGTGACGGTGTTCCGATATAAGGAAATGCTTGGTGACTTAAACCCAGACAAACCATTCCTTGCCGTTGGAGAATTGAATGCAGAACGGTACAAAGGCAATAAGGGAATCAATCTGATCGCCAGCGAACTGGAAGACGAAAAGGTGTTGGAGAAGGTCAGGGAGTCAAACTTGCATATACGTTGATGTGCGTATATAATAAGAACAGAACAAATTAATCTGTTTTTTAGAAGGAAACAACATGCTTTACGCCGAAAAATTGGATGAAGAAACAAAAGAGGATTACGAGACCTATCGAAACGCCTTATCTCGATATCAAAAAGACCCAAGTACAGATATGCACTATGAGCTTTTGTGTGCTTATCAGGATCTCTTTAATGATCTAAAAATGCTTCGATCCGTTCATCGTATTTCAGATGCGGAATTTGAAGCGCTTAGAAGGGAAATTGATAATGCGTGAATTTCTGAACAATATTAATGCTCACATCATGAAAGAAGAATTCAATATATATAGTGGATCGGAAAAGAAGAAAACGCTTTTGATGGATGATGGTCAACGATATATGTTAAAATTCCCAGACCCAACACGAGAAAGGAAATTGCGGCTTTCTTATATTAATAATGCTGTTTCAGAATATCTTGGATGCCATGTTTATCAGACAATTGAAATTCCTGCTCAGAACACATCGCTTGGAATCTATACCACAGAAGCGGGAAAGCAAAAGATTGCATGCTTGTGTCGAGATTTTAGAAATGATGGAATTGTTCTACACGAGGCAGAAAAATTAATCCTATCTTCTATTGATTCTGATGTGCAAAACATTGTGACACCGTCCACGGTAAAAGAACTTCTAAAGAAAACTGTAAATGATTGGCAAACAGCATGGAAAAGGTATTGCGATATGACGATTGTAGATTCCTTAATCGGAAACACGGACCGTCATAATGGGAATTGGGGGCTTGCAGAATATCCAAATCATACAATTGGCATGGCACCCGTCTTTGACTGCGGATCTTCCTTTTCTCCTTTGCTTTCCGATGAAGAGTTATCTGAAAAGGTAGCCAATCGAGAAGCACTCACAGTAAAATCTGCACTACGAGACGAAAATACACACAAGAAATTATCCTTTGCCGAAATCTTAAACGGTCGTGAGCCAGAAATTCTTCGAGCAGAACGAAGGATTATTCCAAAAATTTCTCTTCGGGCAATCAACGATGTGATTGACAGTATCCCTTATATTTCCGAAAGGAGAAAGGAGTTTTACAAGTCGTTGGTTTCTGTTCGATATGAGAAACTGTTGATCCCGGCCTTGGAAAAAGATCTGTCTATTCAAAAGACGGACGAATACAAACAATGGAATTCTAAAGTAATTGCTAAGATTTTTGAACTCCATATTTCGGCACTTTGCCAATTGCCCGAAAATTGTGACACACAAATTACTATTAATCATCACGATTTCGTTGCAAGGCGAAATGGTGATTATCTCTTTCTGATGAACAACCAAGAAGAATGCAATGGTCTCATTCGCCTTACAAAAACAAATTTAAATATCTGTAAATTTGTTCAATGTATGAGAAACTTAGGATGTCCAATTAATATCCACGACATCATTTTAGAGACAAGAAACGAAGCTTCGAATGTTGAAAAATCGGAATGTCAGAATGTAAACGCAACAGGTACTGTTGAAAACAGGGTAGATACCATTCCTACTGCTTCGGCATGCGATCTGCTTGACGAGGAGGAAACCATCGATATGGACGATATCGAGGAAGAACGATGACGAGCCCGTTAAAACGAATCCTATCCGAAAGAGGGATGTCACTAAAGAAATTTGCGGAACTCTCGGGTCTGTCCGCCCGATCCTTAGAACCCTATCTGGCGGGAAGGAAAGACTTCCGGAACGCCAGAGCTTGGCAGGCTGTTCGTGTTGCAGATGCCCTTGGCATTGACATTCATGAACTTTTTTGTGACAAAGAAGAAAAAAGATCCCATGAACTTTAGTTGTGAGGGTGCCGATACCGGGGAAAGAGAGGGATCATTCTGATCGCCAATGAACAGGACGAAGGCCCTCTTCGAAAAAAGGAGAAAGATACATGACAGAACGAGAGATTTTGGAAATGCCAGAGTATATTCGAGACGCAACGCTTCTTTATATCAAACGGAGAAAATATGCAATAAATCATCCGGAATATACCTTGACAGATTGTGATTATGTAGACTATCAGACGGACATCAACAATGCAGAGGTCAATGATATGATCTCTTCGGAAGAAGCATGGCGTCTTCGGGATGAGGTATTGAACGGAACGTATGACAAGGATTGCGAGAGAAACGACCGATACGACAAGAATTCGTTTTGCGATGGTATAAAGATGCAGCACTACAGAGACCACATGGCAGAATTGGAACAGGAACAGGCACTAGATCCTGTGACCTTGGACCGGGGAGACCCTTATCGGAATGTGCGGGATGATGACCAGAACGGTCAGTATGACTACATGGAAGACAGGGACAAGTAAGACAAAAGAGAGGTTTTACACCTCTCTTTTCTTTATGACCGATGGAGTAACGATTCGTTACCCCATGACAATAAAAAAGAGGGACCCAACTCGTCAGGTTCCCTCTAGGTGGTGTCCGAAGACCGCCACCGCAATTCCAATCCTTAATATAGCACAAATTCAGGCAATGTGCAAGGTACTGCCCCATCAAAAGAATCTTTGATCCAGTTTCTCTGCTGCGTTTGGAATAGACGCTTCATGGAGCGGAGAGAACAATTTTGCCAGTTCCTTTGCCGGGCATCGGTAGCTCATGACTCTGGAAGACCGATTGTATTTCCATTGCCAGTAGGTATAAATGTCCGCCATCCAATGCAAGAGAACATCATCTGCTTTTTCGCCCGGATCACAAGCATCCAAAGGAACGCTATGGTAGACCTGTTTCCATCCCTTCATGAGAGCAGACCAGTTTCCCTCATCCATTTTTTGACGGATGTCGGAAAATCGAAGGAAAGCGTCAATTTGCTGATAGATGTCCAAGTCGTTGATTTCGTTCATTTGAATGAACACCAAACGAATCAGATTCATGGTTCCTTCCAGATATTCTTTTGGATAGGCCGGATGTTTTCCACCGGTTTCACATAACAGAAGTCCCATATTATCGCTCCCTTTCTTCTTCTGATGTCTCTTTATCTTCCTCTTTACTTCCAACTTCCCCTTTGATTTCCGGGGCATAATACTTGTAAATTGGATCATATACAAAGTGTGTTTTTACAGCTTCCTGTGCCGTAATCCCGCTTGGCCGGAAGCCATTTAGAACAATCTGAGATGATCGGTTTCGAAGGAACCGGGAAACATCCATTCTGGCTTTGACTTCTGCTTGGTTTTGATAACCCTCAGAGATGCCGAATTTCTGATAACCACGATATTCCAAAGCATCAAAAGCTTTTTGACTTTTAATGAAATATTGCAGTCCAAAATGCCCTTCCCGAAACAGTCGATCCATTTCGTCTACATTGATTTCATTTTGTAAAAAAGCATCCACAATATCAGAATAACTGTCATCTGCACGATAACCGACTACGATGTCTGCCTTAGACAGATCGGCCCTGTATTGATTGGATAGCTCACGTCCCAAGAGCATGGCTCTTTCTCCTCTGGCACCCCGATTTGCCACAATTTCCGCAATCCAAGATAAAGGACCATACTGATCCAGATTAACTACATTTAATTTGGTTTCGTCTACCTCATAAGCATTGACGTATGCAACGGTAGAACTATAAGACATAGCCCAAGCGACTGCCTGTTGAAAGTCTTGTGTGGTATAGAATCCGGAACCATAATCGTTATCCTGTTTTCCAAAACCAAACAGCGGTTTCGCTAAAACATGGTCATTTCCGTGATAAAGAATCATATATTTCCCTTTCTTGCTTGAGTTCCTGTTGTCGTGCTCTTTCTTCCATCAGAATCTGTCCTAACAGGTTTTGTCCATGCCAAGTTCCATCGCTTGCCTGCACCATACCCCAAGTCTTATCATTCCAAGTGTTTCCTTCGATTAGAATGACGTTTCCCGTAGCACAGAGCCTGTCCGACAATTCCGGATGCTGACGAAACTTTTCATGAACCAAGTCTCGCATGACAGATACTTTAACCTTTTCCCAGTCGTGTCGAAGAGGGATTGACCGTCCGAACCGCCGGGCGTCTCCGGGAGATAGAGAGGAGAACTGCTTTTGTAGTTCAGGGTCAGTCGTCTTTTGTGCCTGAAAAGCCACTTCGTTGCTCGGATAGGTGATTCCGTGATAAAGGACAGGGGCAGGATAATAATTGGACAGAAACCAATACTGATCTTGAAAGGTGGTAATAAGTTCCATTCAAGCACCTCATTTCAATTTGGTCATTTGTCATTCAATTTCGTCATTTGCCACGAATATGACAAAATTAAACTTCGTCCTTTGTCTCTTCGTCCACAAACGACACCTTCAACCTGCACCCGAGGACTTCCGCAATCCGTTCCAGTTCGGACTGCTTGAAGTCGCACCGTGTCATCTTGTTGGACAGATTCTGTCTGGTCTGCTTGGTTCCCCTTGCAATGTCCCCCATGGTCATGCCTTTTCTGTGTGCAAGGAATCGGATCTTCTCCGATGTGTTCATTTCCATGTGAATTACCTCACTATTACAAATTGTTTGAAGGAATCTTCATCAATCACAAACTCAGCCGTTTCACCAAGGCGGTTTACGTCCCTTGCGATAATCTGCATCGTTTGGAAAAGGGTTTTTTGTGATGCGACATAAGATTGGATTCTCAGATCGTCAGTACGCAGGCGGATGTTCTTTCCCTTTTTATCCATTTTCGTCATCGTAATTACCATTGCTTGTGCCATCCCTTCTGTTTGGCTATTTCTTACACCTATTATTCTACATGATACACTTTATAATGTCAAGTTGAAACAGAACCTTTCTTTTTTTACCATTTCCTTCCCGCTTTAAAAAAAATAAAAATAAATTCGTAAAAACCTGTCATTTTCTTCTTTTTTTACGAATAGAACAAATGAAGAGAAAGGCACAGAAAGGAGAAATGGTATGAAGAATGAAGCAGTAGAAACCGATGATTTTGCAAAAGATTTTAGTGATGTTCTTCTCGATCAGATCGAAAGCTTTTTACAGCGTGTGCCCTTTCCGGCGTTTTACAAGGCGATTTCAAAGCGTGTGATCGGGCAGGACAACCTGATCCATGTTCTGTCAAATACCTATCATTATATCACTAGCCTGCTCGATGACCTTCCATCTACCGATCATATGCTGCTTGCGGCACCGTCCGGATCGGGAAAGACCGAAACCTATCGGGCATTGCGGGATTACTTTCAAGAGGAGATTCCGAATCTGCCGATCTTCTTATTTGACATGACACAGTTAAGCCCGACCGGATTCCGCGGGGCAAACAAAAACGAAATGCTTGGCACGCTCTTCAATCTTTCGAAGGCTGCACAGACGATACACCCCGCTGCGATCTTCTTTTTGGACGAAATCGACAAAAAGATGAAACCGAACTATGACGGATTCGGAAAGAACGTCAATGCCGATGTTCAGGACGATCTTCTGACCATGTTGGAAGGATCGGCGGTGACGGTGCAGCGTGGAACGATCTTTACGGATAAAGTCCTTTTCATTGGACTGGGTTCCTTCGATGCCTTTCGAAAAGAGCGTGAAGAAAAAACGGCAAAGGTTGGTTTTTCTGCACAGGATTTGTCCGAAGAGGAAAAGCATTTCACCTACGTCACACGGGAAAATATGATTTCTTTTGGTGCATCGCACGAGCTTTTGGGACGGTTCCCTCTGATTGTAAATTATGACCGACTTTCCGAAGAGAGTGTCAATGAGATCATTGCAAAGGAAGTGCATACGCTTTCCAGAAGTTATAGGCGAAAGATCTCTTTGTCTCGTGCTTTTCAGCAAATGTTATTGACACAGGCAAACTCGTCTTTTGGATGTCGTATGATTTCCAGTTATTTGAAGGAAAGCGTTTTATGTGCGTATGAAAAAGAGCTTTTGTCGGGCAAACAGAATCCTGAACATACGGTTTATCATCTGCTTTCCGAGCACGAAGCGGAAGTGATTGCAGAAACGGCGGAGATACGGAAGGAATCTGGTGAGAGTTATTTATAACCCGTGTGGGTGGTGAGAAAACCAACGGTTTCAACCGTAGATGATAGCCAACTCTTTACTTTCCGTCTGAAGACATTGCCATTCTTCTGCATTTTTCCATAGATTTTACGCATAGAAACATTGTAAGGAAAAAGTTCGACTTACAGTCTTTAACTCTGAGCCTTTGCAAAGCAAAGACTCAGAAACAAGCAAAAGGAAGACAAACAAGCAGAATCGAACATAGATTAGGAGAAAATCAAGCTATGAAAGTAAAGACAACAAGAAAAGCGATTGTAAACAGTTCCACAAACATTCGTTGTGCCGGGTATTGCGATCTGGAAGCGTTGCTCAGGAATCATGAGCCATTTGCATATACGACAGGCGTGTATGGTTGGAACTTTGACGCCTACGATGTGTACGGTATCACCATCTGCACGGGCTATCGGAATATGCCGGGCAAACGTCTGGAAGGCATCGAAGAGTATGAGAACAAGGCAAGGGCTATCTGGTCAGACCATGAGCATTACAGGGGAGCTGACGGATATGAGCGTCAGAAAGCCGATGTGGAAAAGTTACTGGAAGAATTTTGTGAGCGGAATCTGGGAAGAACCCATGAGGAAAGTGAAGAAGAAGACGAAGAACTGGAGCGTTAAAGCAAGCGATAAAGGCGAATTCAAGCGATAAACCGTAAAACAAGCGATAAGGGGAGCTACACCATGAATGCAATGAATACCTACGGCTATGCCGTCTTTTATAAAGTGGGGAAACCACCCCTGCACGTTGTCGCAATCTATTCCGAGATCCATATTGCCTTCAATGTCTTCGACAATGCTCGGGACGCAAGCAATTACATTCGGGACAACTGCAACAATGTGACCTACAATCCTGACTTTGACTTTCAGAGCGACTTCGGTGATTTGTTAAAAACTTACCAGAATGCAGACGAAAGTCAGTTGTTCAAGGGTACAAACAACCAGTTGTACATTCACAGCAGGTCATTGGAAGACGATAAGGAAGAAATGGAGAGATAAAACATGGCATACGAGTATGACTACAAAGAAACGATTCGACAGGATATTCGAGAATATCTTTGTGACAATGAGGAAATCAATTCTGATACTGATTTTTAGGAACTGGAAGATCGACTGAACGATGACCTGTTTTGTGAGGATTCTGTCACAGGAAACGGTTCAGGATCTTACACGTTTAATCGGGAGACAGCAAAGGAATATGTAAATGAGAATACCGATCTCCTACAGGACCTGTGTGACGAGGGACTCGTTACAAAAGAGCAGCTTGCCGATTGGTTCATGAATGACGAATGGGAAGCTATGGATGTCAGTATTCGTTGTATGCTTCTCCCGGAGTGCATCCATGAGGTTCTGGAAGAACAACAGGAAGAACTGGAAAATACAAGAGATTGATTGAAGAGGTCAAGGCGATTCCGTAACAAGAGGGAGTGTTATCTGGCACTCCCCTCTTTTGTGCAAAGGACTGTCTTGGCTTACACTTCTGAATGAATCATAATAACTATTCTATTCCATCTTTCGCAAAGTTCTTTCCGTTTCAATTTGACAAGTTATATAAGGAAATGCTATTATGTATGTATTGAAAGGAACGTTGAAAGAACAACAAGAAAGCGAGGGGCAACATGAAAGTGACCGTTACTGTGGACTACATGAAACAGGCTTTTTTTGAAATCGGTTGTGATTCCTATTTTACCGATGATGGGATGAAAGCATTACTGGAACATTATGATGAAGATGCCGAATTCGATCCGGAAGAAATCTGCCGGGACTGGACGGAGTATGGAACGAATGCCGAGTGTTCGTTTAATGATTTAATTATCGACTATGGGTATCTGTACACGGTCACAGAATGGGAGGAAGACGAACTTGACGATGACGATATGACTCCCGCATCTATCAAAGAGTTGTATATGGGAGCTTTGATTGATCGTCTTGGCGAAAAGACAGATGTGTTACATCTTCCAAATGGCAACTACCTTATTTTTGATTTCTGACGGAAAGAAAAAAACAGTATGAAGTACGGTATCTATAAGCTCACGGAATCAAACTATACAACATACTGGGAATACCCGCTTGATCTCAACGAAAAGGCGGAAAAGAACGGGTTTGTGAAGATTGGGGAAACGGATACAAGGCTTGAATCCATGAAAGTAGTACATAAGCTATACAAACGTGCGTATAAACAAGCAAAGCAACGTCTGAATTGTATCAATGCGTGCTGATAGAAAAGGAAGAAAACGAAATGAAGTTAGTCATTGATATACCAAAGGAATTCGAACGGGATTGGGATAACGACAAGTTTCAGGATTGCTTTGGTCGAGTGCTTGCAGATCTAAAAGACGCATCTTTTCTCTCCGGTAACTACGAAAAAGAAACCCTTGAAATGCTCCAATCTGCCTTTCGTAATGCCAAGGAATACGATCGAAGCGAAGATGTATTGATAGAAAGAGATCGATAGAAAGAGAGACAAATTATGACTATTCAGATTACTGGAACGAATGATATGAACTCGGTATTCAACGACCTTGAATTGTTTACAGATTCGTCAGACTGGTCACTCGTGGACTGGTTACTGGCAATCAAGAACAAAGAGGTTGCCTTTGATCCGAAATATTGTGCCGTTAGGATCAACCGCGAATGGCTTAATGTCGTGAACGGCGGGAAGTTGGCACCAAACCTTGACACCGTGATCTACAAGGTAAAGAGCCTTCCTCCTGCTTTCGGTAATCTTCCAAACAAGTATATGGGAATTGACGTAAATTCGGATGAGAAAGAACTGTTTTTCAACACGAATTACGTCACAGACTGACGGTACAAAGAAAACATTGACTGGAACTGCCCTCGCAACAGTTCCAGTTTTCTTACACTTTCCCGTATGCTACAAAAAGTTTCTCTTTCCTTCTTTATCCATTTTCTTTCCGTCTCAGTTTGACAGGTTATATAAGAAAATGCTATTATATATTTGTTGAGAGGAAAGAAAAACGGTTGATTCCACAGAGAGGACAGACAAGATGAAAAATCAGTCCGTGTTGTTGGCGAAAGAAACTGAAGATGGCTACATTTCGCTAGGAACAATCACACTCATGCCAGACAGGTCGAATGACGCTGATAAAACCGACAAGAAGAACAATGAAAGGCAGATGTCAGAATAGATTTCTGACGGAATGGAGTGATAAGCGAATGTAAAGAGGTCGGCATCCCGACATTAACACCGAATGAAATAGCAAAACTGAAATTCATAGAAGGGAAAGAGTAAATGAATGTATGTGGACTAGAGACAGGCGAAGAATGCCCCATTTTGTCGGCAGGTCGAGTGAATGAGTGGTGCATTCCTGTAGTAAGTGGCTATCGTTGCGAGTATTACGAAATATGCGAGTACATGATTAACTATATGAAAATGAACGGAAATATCCAGAGTGTACGGCAAGGAACTGACAATTAAAACAGTTGACCGAGTAAAGAATGCGATTCTGGACTACAAAGCCGAAACCGAGGGCGAGTGGGATGATGATGGATGCCTTGACGCTGCACAAGGTCAGCTCGAAAAGGAAGGCTACAAGGTCGAGTGGATCCAAGCAGATGCAGAAATCTTTATCTGATAGAAAAGGAAGTAAGCCATGCAGTATCGTATTTTCAAAAGAAGCCTTCACAAGAATTGGAAAACCGACTGGGAAGATACCGGAGATGTCATAGAATCCGAACGGGGAAGGGCAGCCATCACCAAGTGGATAGCCAAATGGATAGACGAATGCCCGAAAGCCTATGCACCCGGAAAGATCACTTACGGCGAGAATCGTTGTTGGATGGAAGTTAAGAATCGAAACACCGATCACCTTTTAGACGATGGATTCTTTATGATGGAACTTGCGGTAAGAGTTGCCTGAATTGGAGAAAAACTGATGAAAATTCGTATTGATGAAACAAATCACATTGATTTCGATCGTTCGGTGCTAAAGGACATCGGAAGATTTGCAGACCTGCCAAGTTGGTTATTGGCGATCAAAGACAATACAACAACCTTTCATCCTCTGGACTGTGCCGTCATTAACGGTCAGAAGGTCTTGTGGGTGGTAAGGGCAGGTCAGGTGACAGAGAACATAGACGAGGTTATTCAGACGGTCAAAAGCCTGCCTGCCGATCACCGTAATTTTCCGAATACTTACACGGAAATTCTAGCAGATTCCTTTGAAAGAGCATTGTTTTTCAATGTCAAGTTCTGATGTGCAGGAAATCCTGCCTTTACATTCAAACGTGTATTGTAACAACTGTCCTCTTCTGTTTTTCACCATTTTCTTTCCCTCTCAGTTTGACAGTTATATAAGAGAAATGGTATTATATATCTGTCAAGAGGGGAAGGAAAGGATGCTGAAATGTTGAGATACAGATTTACCGATGGTTTCGAGTGCACAAGCAAACTGGATCAGTCAGAACTTGCCAAACGAATGAACAGACTGGATCATCTGAGGGTGCTGACCGAGGAATACACCGAAGGGGAAGGCAAGACAATTTGTGAGAAAGCACTCAGAGCCTATCACAAAACAAAGAACTTCACCGGGATCATTCATCTGACGATCCATGAAAAAGACTTCCTTGGATACCTGTTGGAAGGGGAACGAACCAAAGAGGACATAGAAACCATTCAGTTTTATTTGAAGGAATAGAGGGAAAAGATATGAAGTTTGTCAGTAATGCAGATTACAGAGAACCTGTGGAGTCCGGAACCATCTTCTGTGCAACGGTCAACGGAATCACGGTTATCATTCATCGGATCATTCACCTTGACGGTTGGTTCCTATCCTGCCACCCGCTCGGGATTGACGACCGGAAATTGGAAGCCGAAACGCTCTCCGGTGCTATTGAAGAATCGAAGGGGATCCTGACAGAATATGTTCAGAAGGTCAACGACTTCCTGAAATGCTACACTTCCGAAGAGTGGGAAATTTCCAGATACTAAGGAATACAAAAACTCATCTGACACGTTTAGAAGGAGAATCCGGTAATCGCATAGCGACTACCGGTTTTTTATTGCAATATTCAAGGCAGTTGTAAGGGAAAAGAAAGACACGACCTTAATCGTTTAGAATGTCAAGTATATGTAAAGATAAAGAGAAAATGGAGATTCGCACAAAAATTGTCAGCTGATGCAAGGTGAGTTGCTATGTTATGTTTGTAAAAAGCAATATGCCTTTTACAATGGAGCTTATGACAAGAAGGTTGTGAATTGATGGAGGAAAAATAATATGGCAGAATTCACAGTAATAGTCAACGGCGTAAAGAAGGCAGAATTCCCAAACATCTTCGGTGTCACCAAATGTGTCAGAGGATTGATAAAGGACCAAAAGGTGGATGCACATTCCATCACAGTCTTGGACTCCGAGGGGCATGAGACATTGCAATGTCTTGTGGATGGATGCCAGAGAGCGTTTGACATTGAGGAAGCGAAGATTGGTGGAAAGGTCGTAACTGGTCTCAGAGCGAGTGACGGAAGGCCTGTAACGGGATTTGTTCTCGGAACAGAACCGGTTCTTTACATTCTTCCAGAGGAAGAGGTTCGTAAGGTTTGTGACTCAGATGAACCACAAATGGAGATTAAGCTTACAGCCGAAATGATACTGGTTAACAGTATCATGGTATAATAGACGGTTCTCAACTATGATGAAAAAGAGATAGAGGAAAGATAAGCACAGAAACAAAGGGCGGTCGGTATGACTGCCCTTGTTTTTATGCACTCTTCTATCCCCTCAAAGCTCAATATCCGTAATAAAACAGTCGTTCCGCTTCCTCAAAGGACAGGCCATACCGGGGATAGTTCAAGACGGCAAGCGAGGACTCCGGAAGATATTTCCATACCGTCCATGGACCATGTTCGTAAGCGTTACTCTCTGTACTCTCGGTGTCCTTTTTTGACCGGGCCATGACACGCATATCCCCGTTTTCATCCTTTCCTGCCTTGATGTCTGTCCAGTCATCCATTCCAACCTGCTTAAAAATCGGTTTTACTTCGTCATAAAGGTCTTTCATCATGATTGTCTTTGTCCTTTCCTAGCGTTCTAATTCTTCTTCTTTTTGCATCAGGCTCTGTTCCGTGACCACCGACACCCTTGCCCCGGTTGTCCGTGTTTCCCGATAGAGGGCGTCAATGAGTTCGCTCTCCGGGTGGGTAGCCTTTTCCCCGCCGTAGGTCGCATCCATGTTAGCTTCCCCGTCACGATTGGAGAACCATGTGAGCTGCCACTTCACGCCCTCATGCACCGAGGGTGACAGAATCACGGAGTCATCGCCACGGTCAAACTCCAGAGCAAGGAACCCGGGCAGGTCGAGAATGGACTGCCATAGAGCTTTCCGTTCCTCTTCGATTCGGTCGGCTTCCTCCTGCTCTTCTTTTGTACCATGGAAGTACACACAAGGATCCGATCGATCGGCAGGGATCAGGAATGTCGTCTCCTTGGTCTGGGTCTCCTTTTCTCGTGTCTGCTCTGCAATTTCCGTAATCTTTTTCACCAGTACACGAGGTGTCGTATTGGCATAGATTCGTTCTCCGAGCCATGTGCCATGCCTTCCATTCACATCGTTTATGACCTTGATTCCGATACCACCCCACTCATGCAGGTTATGGGAATAGTCATCCAGTAGGATGTCATTTTGTCGGATGCCGCCGGGAATGTACTTGGCCTTCGGTACTCCGCAAGGGCAGAAGATCCGATGTGCCTTGTCAATTTCCGGAAGGTCAAGGTCAATTCGCTGATTCTTCTCTGCCAAGGCATAGGGATTTTCCTTGTCGGACAAGACGGCAGACAGGACAGAAACGTCATACCGATCGTCCTTTGCAAGCTCCCTGACTGCCGAAACAATGTTTTTCTGTGGTTTCAGCGTGAGGTAGTAATACTTTTGAAAGATGGCTTCTTCCGGCACGTTCTTTCGCCATTCGTAAAGCGTGCCATCCATGTCAACGAAGATTCTCTGCTTTTCCATGCCTTACCCTCTCTAAAACTTCCGTGGATTGGGATAGACCCGACAGACCACCCGGCCAATGATGTCCTTCCCCTTGACAGGTCCTATCACCCGACTGTCTGTACTGTTGTTTCGGTTGTCTCCCAGAACGAAGTATTCATCCTGCTTCAGCTCGATCGGTTCTTCTGCAAGACCGGGGTCGGCGATGGTGTCCTTGCCATAGGATTCCTTCAGGCGGTTGCCGTTGATGTAGATCACCCCGTCTTTAATCAACACCGTCTCCCCGGGGAGACCGATCACCCGTTTTATGATGTCGTAGTGCTTGTCCTTCCCTTTCGGAACAACAATGATGTCGAACCGCTCCGGGTGATGAACTCTCGGTGTGATTTTCTCGATAATGAGGTTGTCGTTATTCTGCAAGGTGTTCTCCATGGACTGCCCTGACACGATTGTTCGCTGCCCGATGAATCGTACAATCACCAGTCCGATGACGACAATGAGCACACACTCCAATAGGGGAAAGAACACGTCTTTCCAACTTCGTTCTGATTTCTGATTTGTTTCCTGATTCATTGTTTTTTTCCTTCCTACTTCTTCTATGCGTAAAAAGTTATGAGAAAACCAAAAAGAGATACCGAAATCGTAGAAATTATGTGTAACGGGAATAAGAATATGTGTAGCGGGTATCAGAATATCTGTGAAAACATAGAAATATTCGTGATACGCATAGGAATATGCGTGACGGGTATAGAAACGTGTAAAATACGCATAGCGATATTCGGAACACGCATAAATGGGTAAAAAAAGAGCAACCAGAAGAAAAACTCTCCTAGTTGCTCTCTTACCTTACCCAAACAGAACCGTTAGGTCATATCGGTAATGGACCTTTAGCTTCCGTTCCGGGATCCGCTTGCCGATCTCCTTGGCATCGTCCCGATTGATGCTCTTCTTATGGCAGAGCTTGGTAAAAATCAGAAAGGTGGTCGGACGGATGGCATAGGTCTCTCCATACTTTCGGAAATGAATGATGAGATAAGACAGGGCATGACCGTCTGTCTCTGCTTTCAGTAAGGCTTTCACCTGTCGCAGTTTAATAACATTATTGTCTTTGTCACCAAAAGATGCTGACGTACCGCCCACGGACTTTAACTCTACGCAGCACATCTGGCCGTTTTTACAAAGCACGGCATCGTAGGGGCTTTTGATAGAAAATCTGAGGGTTCCACCCGAAGACCCGTTACGGGTTCGAACACTATGGTCGTTCCCTTGGCTTTGAAAGTCGAACCCGGTTGCACTATCATGCAGCCTTAAATAGTACATCCCATTCGCCGAATGCTTAAAATCCTCTTCAAATAATTTGCCGATATTTCTCATATTTGACCTATTCAGATGTTAACAGCCACACGCAGATGACGGGGTCTTGTGCATTATCGAAGAATGACCAATATCCGTCACAAAAAGCGTCTGCATAAATGTAGTGCCCCTTGACGCAGATAAAGGCGTCATCTTCCAAGGTGGTAAGATATTCCCGAAGAGTTGGGCGTTCATTGCGTTTGAAATACAATTTCTTTTTGACAGGGAAAAACTTCCTTACCATGCGGTTGAACCCATCCAAGGACAAATAGCCATCATCCCTCAGTTCATCCGAATAATACTTGTCAAGGTCTGAGCTTTCGCTACGCAAAGGCTCAAAGTCAATAACAACCGAAGGTAGATACTGCTTTTCAATGCAAAGCGAATGCGAAGAGTAACTCACAGAAGAGCAGCTCACAAAGCGAGCATAAGCATTGGCACAAGCGTTGGCACACGCCATCGCAGTCACGCTGCATGGCGTTCCGACCAAACAGTTATCGGGGGTAATTCTCCAACAATGCAATTCCTTATCTCCTTTCTCAAGAACGAACTTTCTTTATGATTCCAAGGACGACAAAGACGACCATCACACCGATCATCTGAGCTTTCGCATAGCGAAAGCGAAGAATTAAAGACCGAAGGTCGAATATCCACTTCCCGGTCAGGGGAAGAAGGATCTTTCCCCTTCGGTTTTCTGCCTGCACGGTCTTGACCTTGGTCGGTTCGCTCTTTGCCTTTGGCTTTACCGTCTCCTTCTTGCTCTGTTCATACCGGATCGCCTTGGCGTCTTCATCGGACACCAGTTTGTCTCCCAAGGCTGCCTGTTTCTTTAAGAGCTTTGCTCCTTCGGTCTGTAACCACTCATTTGATCCGGCAGCCGCATACAGACCATAGGTCTGACCTGCAACGGGCTGAATGGTCTCCTGATAGTAGAGATTCCCGCCGTTGAATCCGTTGGACTTGGTGAAAACGGAGATGTCATAGTCGTTGAAGTAACTATCTGCCGGGATCTGAATGATTCCCTTACAGACATGGTTTTCCATATCATAGTCCGTGAAATGAGAGAAAGTATAGAGAAACCGAATCTTTGTCTTTTGATCCTGAAACGAAACATAGGTGTCGCTTGAATCAAACAGGTCAGAGTCGGGGTCTAAGTACATGGTGAATCCGATATTGGCACGGTCCTTATTCGTAATCGGGAAGGTATTAAGGTCGATACTGGGGTCTTCCTGAGGGAGCTTTGTGCCATCAATGCCATACTTCGATAACTCTGCATTGTACTCGGCATCGCCTGTCTCTGCATGGCTCATGACAGGAGAAAACAGGCAGAGCATTAAGACCAATGCAGGAAGAATGGCTTTCCATCTACTTCTTACTGTCATAAAAATTCTCCTCAGCTCTCGTTAGTATCTCAAACTCTGCATCATCGGTACTGGGAAGTCTAAGGTTCACATAGTCCAGAAAATGTGCCTGCTGAATGGCAACCGGGTAGGAAAAGAAAACCATGTCTAAAACGCCATTCCCACGCAGACTGTACACATCATCGTAGAAGGTACCCAGTCGCATGGTACGGAATAACTTCAGTAGTTCCTTTTCATGGGTAACCGCAAACTGCATCATAGCAGGAGAGGACGCATCGGGAAAGAGAATGGAAAACACCCATTGCACGGCCAGATTGGCTTCCACAAGGTCATGATTCATCTGCCAGACTTCCTTGGACTTGGTATGTTTCAGCGTGTAGAGATACCGCTCCAGAGGATTCTCCGCAATCTCCACCGAATACAGTTCGGGAAACATCTGTGCCAAGAGGTACTGCTTTCTCTGCCCCGTGTCCATGGCAGGGAACTTGACCAGACGGACATACCGCATGAGACCATAGGTTTCCAAAAAGGATTTATCCAGAAAGGATTCTACCTGCTCCGGTTTGAAATGCAGAATATTTAAGAGGGCATAGCGGAGACTCCAAACGGCCTCCGCTGAAGACAGGGTGTTGATCCGCTCCTTCTCGCCCGTGATGGCTTTCTCAATATTTAAGATCAGCGTCTTTTCTTTCTGCATCCCTTAGCCCTCGCTTGAGAAGAAACTATCCGGGATGTCAGGGATGTCATCATCTGACTCGGTGTCTGCCGGAGTTTCGGAAAGCTTTTCCGCAAGGTCTGTTTTCTTCTCGTTCCAAGCCATTCCAACGCCCGTTTTTGCGTTTGTTGCAGTTTCCTTCTTCGGTTCGGAAGTCGAAACTTCTGTTTCGGAAACATTTGTTTCCGATTCCTCTGTCTCTGCCTTTTCCTCGGCTACGACAGGCTCTGTCTCAGGCTCGGTCTTGGACTCGGGTTTCTGGTCCTTCTCTGCGAAGGGGTCGATCGGCTCATGGACAGGTTCCGGTTCGGGATCCTTCTTGACGTGCTCTACCTCGATCGGCTCTTTCTTTTCCTCTTCTGTCATTTTGAACTCGGCAGTTCCGTCCAGAACGGCACCGGGATGAATCTCTACTGTACCAAGGGCGGTTACCTTGCCCTGAATATGGGCGGATTCGTTAATCACAAGATTCTCGTCTGCGGTCAGGTCACCACGGAAGTCACCGTACAGATGAACGTTCTTGGCGTGGATGGTTCCGATGACGGAGGACTCTTCGGAAAGGACAACGGTGGTGTCACTTGTGATGGTTCCATCGACCAGAGCCTTTCCAACGTAGAGGTCGTGACAGGTCACATCACCGTGCAGTTCAGAATCGATCCGGGCAGGCTTTGTAATGTCTACGGATACCTTATTGCCCTTGATCACAAATCCTTCGGTCATATAGGTAGTAGGCTCGATGATTCCCTTGGCTCCCTTCGGGGTGTCCAGAAAGTCCGGGAATGCCTTCTTTTCCGGATATGCCTTCTTCAGGAAATCCGAATTGATCGACATCGGCTTGGATTCGGTGTTGGCAAACGGATTATAAGTTCCGTTTACTGGTGTTCCATTGACAGGTGTTTCAGTTGCTCCATTGGTAGTATTCAATGTGTTTGTCTCCTTCTTTTCTGTGCTATCAGAGATGGACTTTTTCACCGGTGTTGCGGTGTCATTGTTGAAATCCATCATGTTGCCAAAAAAATTCGCCATGATACAAATGATCCTTTCTTGATCCTTTTTTACGCTCTTTCTTTTCTATGCGTAAATTCTTACGAGAATGACAGGAATAACAAAAATATTTTTTATGCCGATTCATCTTCCGGTTCGTCCGGGTGCAGTTCCTCTTCCGAAAGCAGACCGTTCTCTCCCAAAAGGAATCGTGCTTCCTCTTCCTTGTCGATGATGGCAGAAGATACATTCTTCTTGTAGAACAAAAGCTCATGTACACGCTCGTCAATCGTGTCTTTCGCAATCAGCGTATAGATGGTGACATGGGACTTGGTACCGATTCGGTAGCATCGGTCAACCGCCTGCTCCTTGGCAGCGTCCGTCCACGGTTCATCCAAGAAGATGACCGTTGTGGCCTTGGTCAGGGTAATACCCGTTCCCATAGCTCCGGTCGTTCCGATCAGAACTTCGGGGTTGGGATTGTTCTGGAACTTCTCTACGATCTCCATACGATCGGTGTCCTTGGTATCTCCCGTAATCATCTTGCAGGAGAAGTCTTCTCCCTGTGCAGACAGTTTTTCATCCAAGAACCGCTTGAAGTCATACAGGGGCTGTTTCCATGTACAGAAGCAGACCACGGACTCCCCATTCGAAAAGGCGTTCTCGATCAGGTCTAAGGCACGATAGAATTTCTCCTGAAGACTCGGATTCTGAACATCCGAATCCTGAAATTCTTCTGATTCGGACTCCAAAAGCAGGGGGTCTAAGGTGCATTGACGAAGGTGGAGAAGAACGGTCAAGGGATTACTGTTCGGATTCTTTTCCATGACCGTATTGAAATCCGCTTCTGCCTGTTCCTGTACCTTGTCGTACAGTTTCTGGTGTTCCTTCGACAGCTCCACGATCTGGTCTTCATAGGTCTTGGGCGGAAGGTCTAAGACCTCTTCCTTGGTTCGCCGTAACATAAGCTTATCCATGTTGGAGTCTAAGAGGGACAGATTCCGCAAATGCCCCTTATGGTCCAGATAGAAGTCCTTGAACATAGAATAGCTATGTTTCTCAAATCCCAACCATTTCAGATAGACGTAAACATCGGTCGGATTGTTCATGATTGGTGTTCCCGTCATGGCGATCCGGCACTCCGGCTGAAGTTTCAACAGTCCACTCGTCTGTGCTGCCTTCGGGTTCTTACACTTATGCACTTCATCCGCAATCACCATATTGATCTTGTTGTCCTGAATGAGGTCGGACAAACGGGAGACTGCCTTTTTATCCCGCAGGAACTCAATATTCGTAATGAGAAAATAGGGAAGATCATCAATGTCGTCTAAGTCGCTCAGTCGTTTTTTGACATCGTATCCGACCTTGCCATCCCGTTTTGTGTACGATCCCAGAACGTGTGCTCCCTCATAGGTGTGCTGTTTGACTTCATTCGCCCAGTTCCATTTCAGGGTGTTCACGCAGCAGACGATCAGGCAATGCTGATAGCCAAGCTGCTGCTTTCGAATGCTTGCAATGGTGGCGGATTCCAGAGTCTTTCCCAGTCCCTGACTGTCGCAGAGAAGAAACCTGTCATGGGACAGGCCATACTCAATTCCCTCTTCCTGATAGGAGAAGGGCACGGTCTTCCAGTCAAAGTCCTCGTCAAAGGCACGGAGGGGTTCTTCCGGGTAGGTCATGATCTGTTCGAGAGAGAAGTCCTTTGGCACCTTCCACTCGTAGGTGATCTGATAGCGACATCCGTTCCAGTCCTTTGTCTGGCAACCGGAATAGGTTGACCGAACATCTTCATAGTCGCTTACCGACCGGAAGGATTCTCCCTTCCTATTGTTACCCAAATAGATGTCGTAGTTGTCCGACAGAACATCCAGAAAATGCTTGGTAAAGGTTTCCTCTTCGCAGTCCACAAGAACCGTGAATTTATAGTCGGATTCTGACTTATTCGGTGTAATGGTAAAGGTGACATGGCAGTCTTTTGTCTCAACCACGCTTTGCCGTTCTCCACCGGAAACGTCAAGGTCTAAGTGGTCACGAAGGGTGGGAAACAGAACGGTCTTGGTCGGCTCGATTCCTGCTACGTTTCCGCCATAGTCCTCCCAGTAGTAGATCCCGCTCTGCGGAATATAGCCCGTCCAGAACTCTTCATCGGTAAAGATGGTACCGTGATGGGGAACATAGAAGACCCGCATCAGGTCGTCCTGATGCTTGATGGCCCAATGGTAGAGATTGGTTGCTGCATCGATCGAGAAGGTCAGTACACCAAAGAAACATTTCTTGGTCTTTCGGATCGGCAGAAAGTACAACGAACCATTCCGATACCGCTCCGGTACCGGGTGGTCATCATTCATATCCATTAAGCTAAATTGTTCCGTTGAATGCTGAAACATCCAAAATTTCAGCCGTATCTTGTACAAATATATACTCATTTTTTATCATCCATTCATTACCGATTGGTCAGGGCATAGCAAAGCTCGTCCTGTGTCATTGCCCGAATCATGCACCGGGAATAAATTTTTCCCTGATCGTCATACAGACCGATCGAATAGGCTTTGTGTTCCAATGCAGACCGAACCGCTTCGTTCTTGTCTTTGGTTACGGTATGCTTTGCCTTCCATCCGTCCTTGGTCTCTGTTACGTCATAGAACAGGACATAGTTCGTGTCGGGGATCGGTTTCAAACGATTCAGTTTGTCCATGAGTTCGCTCTGTTGCACAACGATTCGCTCCCTTTCTTCTTTTTTTCAAAAAGCCTTACAGTTCTTCTATGCGTAAATTCTTATGGAGATGACAGATTTCTTTGAACTTTTTTGAATTTTTGCTAAGAAAAACTCCCACGGTCTTAGCCGTGAGAGTTTGTAAGCTTAGTTGTGGCTTGTCAATGCTTCTTTGATTCCACTCAGTACATACAGAGCACATGGGATGGCAATGGAATTGCCCCACATCTTATACTCTGCACTATCGCTATGAGGACTTTTCAGCCACTTTCGAATCTGATTGTCGGTCTTAGGCTTGGTCGCATGGCTGACCAAACGGCGGTGTGTCTCAAAGACATCCCTCCAGAAGGCCATTTCTTCCTCGGTCGGGTCATCCGTTCCAAGGTCATCACACCAATCGTCCGGGAATCCTTGCAGTCTTGCACATTCGGTCGGGGTGAGCCTTCGGACGATATATTCCGGCTCTTTGGAGAATGCTACCGCATGACGGTCTATCGTATTGAGCGTAAAGCTGACATCTTCATTGATACCGCTCCCCTGTGGGCCATTCTCGTCCTTCCTTCCGATCATGGAACCCTGTACCGCTACCACGGCGATACCACCCTGATTGCAGGCAGGATTCCCACCGCTCGTGTCAAGTGTCCGTGACGTGGAAGCTTCGTAGACCCCGGAATGAGGGTTGGAAGAAAGCATACCCTTACTCTGGTCAGAACTGATACCATAGCACTTAGTGGAGTGGATCTTTGACGTTTCTACTACAAGTGGCTGATTGTTACCGCCTGTTCCGTACCTTGCCACTACGGTGTCAGCGGTGGAAAGCGGCCCCTTATAACGACCGTCCTGTGCATGGTTCTGATACAGGGTCGCATCCGGTACACCAATGCAATAACCACAAGGATCGTTTAAGCATGAGCCTGTGTCAGGAGAGCCTTTTCTAACACTTCCGGCAGTTTCTTGCCATGCTTCTTTGCTCTTTCTAAGATTCCCTGACACGCCTTCGGACTCAAACAGTATCTTTCCGGCACGTTCTCCTCCAAGATCTGCGACAAGGTAGATTCGTTTTCTTCTCTGGGGGACTCCCCAGTATTGAGCGTCAAGGACACGCCATGCAACGGAGTAACCATCTCCCACGACAAGTCCTGCATGGTTCCATTTTTCAGGTTTAGGAATTGATACGTCCTCGTCTTTGATTCGGCAGATGTTTTCGAGGACACATCGGAAGTCCTCTCCGTGGTTAGATGAAAATGCTCCGGGGACGTTTTCCCAGACGATATATTTTGGATATTCTCCATTTGTTGCTCTCCTCATTTCTTTGATAATTCGCATTGCTTCAAAAAACATGGAAGATTTTGGTCCGCTTAACCCTTCTCTTCTTCCAGCGATAGACAAATTTTGACACGGACTTCCGCACGTTATAATGTCTACGGGTTTTAAGTTTGCCCCGTCAAGGACGGATACATCGCCATAGTGCTTGACCTGTGGCATTCGTTTGGTCGTTACCCGAATGGGGAACGGTTCGATCTCGGAAGTCCATACCGTCTTGATCCCTGAGAAACTTCCGGCATAAGGGAATCCCCCTGCCCCGTCAAAAAGAGAACCGAGTGTTACTTCTTTCTCTGTTTCGTTCATTAAGCAATTACCTTTCTGTTTCAATCTGGCTAAAAGCCCTACAATTCTTCTATGGATAAAAAGTTATGGAACAAACAGATTTCTTGAAAAATTTGTAAAAAAAAGAACGACAGAATTGAAAAAAACAATTCCATCGTTCCTATAGTCCGTTACCAGATTCTGCTGCTTAGAATCCGTATCCCCGATTACTCTCTTCTTCCCATTTCTCCCTCAGATCGTCCGGCAGGTCGTCACCCTTCTCTACAACGAAGTCTGCTTCATGCGACAGAAAAATACCATAACCGCAATGGTCGGTACAGTTCCAATTACGGACATAGTCGCCATCGCCATCCAATCCGTTCAGAATGTCAGAAAGAATGTCCTGCTCTGTTGGAAGTGTGGTTTCATCTGCCGTGTCCAGTCCGGCATCCAGAATTTCGTTTCTTCTTTTCTGCATTTCGTTCAAACATTTGGCTACGACTGCTTTTCCGTTTCTCGTTAATTTCATTTGTCTTTCTCTCCTACTATTAGCGTTCCCACTCGCACTCTTCTTCGATGTCGTCCCGAATCTCGGTACTCTTCAGGTACTCCTCATAGTTCTCGTAATGATATTCTGATTCTGCCTGTTGAGTGGTATTGTTCTCTTCCTTTGCATCTTTCATAGATTATACCCCTCTTCCAGTTCATCTGCCAGTTCATGACACAAATCTGCGGGAGTTTTTCCTGTCTTGTCCTCGGAATACATTTTGGCATCGTCAAAGAAGGCTAAAGTCGTATCGGTTCGATTCATGACCACATCTGTCAGCTTTGCTCCACCAAAGTTCGCACGAAGAAGGTCGGTGTCGATGAACTCGGTCTTCTTGAATTCGGTGTCGGTGAATCCTGCATTGATACAGGTGGCATCCTCGAACGTAGAGGAAAGGAAGTATCCCCTGTCCATGTCTGCAAAATAGAGATTGGTGTGGAGAAAGTAGGTGTCCGTAAACTCGCACTCCAAAAGCTTTCCCTGATAAAGGCTCGTGGACAAAAGCGTTGCTCCGCTGAAATTACAGTCTTTAAGGTGCGAACAGTCCATCACGGTACGGTTCAGATCCGTATGCACAAATCGGTTTCGTTCTCCACTCAGGAAGGAGCACTTGGCAAAGGTCAGATTACACTCGCTCATGTCACAATCCTTTAGGATGGAATTCACAAAAACGGCCTTGGACAAGTCTGCCCCATGAAAGTCAATGCCGTTTAGAATACAGTTGGAAAAGTCTGCTCTCTTGTTCTCCCAATGCGGGACGTTCTGTGCCAGAAACATCTTATGTTCGAGTAACTTCCGATCGACTTCTGCCTGTGTGAGTTCTGTATATGCCATACCTTACTATCTCCTTCAACGTTCGTAGTCATAATCTTCTCTGTCCACCTTGTCTACAATGTCGGGTGGTGTTTCCTGTCCTTCCTCTCCACGCATATATCGGGTAATGGAAGCCATGCTCTCGATTTGTGCTCTTGCCTTCTTTGCCAGAGCATCATCCATGTTCGTGACACCGTAGTAACTCTTTTCCGTTCTGCCATAGTCCAGTAGGCACACGAGCTTGTCAGGATAAACCATGCCGTCTTTATCAAAGAGGTCGGTACTCCGGTCAGCTCCTAAGAATTCCAGAATGCTCTGACACCGGGTTCGATTACTGATGACATGGTCATTCTTAGGTGGAAGTCCGATGGAATACTGTAAGCCTGTCAGCGTTCTTCTGACACGATCCAAGGCGTTATATTCCCGACTGGTAATGGGAGCGTTCTCCCCTGCATGATAAATCTCATCTAAGGTCATAAATCTCACCTGCACTCCCGATCTCGTATTCCGGTTCTACTTCCGGTGCTTCTTCCTTTGCTTCCTTGCCGAGAAGGGACTGGATCAATGCCTGATTCTTCTGGTCTCGTGCTTCTGCATTCTCCTTATGGTCCTTAAAGTGTTTCTCTGCACTTGCAAAAAGTTCTTTAGATTCTCTAAAGTCTCTCTCGATCGACTTGCTGAGATGCTTCTCCAGTTTGTTTCCCAGATTGGCCGCCATAACTACGCCTGCCAATGCGTGCTTGGCAAGGGACTTGACCCCGCCTGTCATCTGCTTAGCAGCCTGCTTTGTCTTATGGAGCACCTTGGTAATGTCCTTCGTCAGGCGTTCCCCAAGGTCACCGATCTTCTGGGTGACCGCCTTCTGCAATGCCATGGCCGTGCGGTAAAGGCTCGACTGCTTTAATAACCGTTCCGAGGTTCGCTTGACCGTGGTGACGGTGGTAAGTCGGACATCGTTGGTCAGAAAGTGTCCCTTCGCCCCCTTCATGGTTGTATGGTCGTCCATCTGCACCGTTGCCATCTTGACTTTCTCCATCATGGCATCGTGGAAGGTTGCCTTCACAAGGCTGACCTGATTCATCCGACTCAGGGTCATGTCTGCACGGGTGAAGTTACAGCCTTTCAGAATGACCTTCTGGAAGGTTGTATTTCTGAGAACGGCATCCTGTAGAACCGCGTTCTGAAGGGAAGAATTCTGAAAGCTTGTCTTTCCGATGAACTTTCCCTTGGGCGTCTGAATGGCTGCCTGTGCATGGGTCAGGTCTGCACCGATCATGGTTACCTTCCGAAAGGTAGAATTGGTGAGCTTGGCGTCTCTCAAGTCTGCTCCGTTCAGATTGACCTGTTCCAGATTGGCGTTCTGCATCATAACGCCTTCCATCTTGGCATCTTTCATATTGCTCCATCCATTGATGGTCGTTTCATTCAGGTCTGCTTTGGTCAGGTCTGCTTCCTTACAGAACACGTTGGTCATCTGTGCCCCATGCAGGTTCGCATTCTGAAGGTTGGTCTGATACAGCAGCACATTAAACAGCCGGACATTGGATAAGTCCATATCGTGCAAGTCCAGTCCGGACAAGTCTACATTCTCAAAGCTTGCACGGACACCGGAACGCTTGGCATCGTCCAAGACCTTCTGTACTTGATCTTTCGTCATTTTCTCCATCGTAATTTCCTCTTTTCTTTTACCATTCACATTTTTCTCAACCTCCAAAAGCAAGGAAAAGGCTTTCAGAACTACTTACACATCTTCTATGCGTAAAAGTTATGGAAAAATGTTTGTTAGAACGAAGAGACACGGACAAATGTATCTTTGTCCGCAAGTTGGAAGAAAATGGAAGCCAAGGACGATCGTGTGTGGACAGGTGCAGACGGTATGACGGCAACCATACGATATATCACAGATCACAATGGATATACCTATCAGCCAATCGGAAATTATTGGGTTCATGGATCGCAGGTGATAGGAGCTTCTTTCTTGGTAACAAAGTCGTGGCAGATCTATGTTGAATTACCGCAAGGCGACAACGATTCTGGACACGCAGTAGCGATTGTAACCTATTTCAATGACGGCTATGGTCACCAAAAGAATCTTGTTTGGACTTTCTATGATGAAGGTACAAGGTATACCTTTGCAGGCTCACCTGTCAACTCGATAGCACAGCAGCAATATCAACATTACAACCCGGGTGGTTGGGAACTTGATGGAAAGCACTATGACTATGCTCATTACATCTATTGGTTTGATGATGATACGCATACTTCGTATAATGACGACTGGAATAATGGTTCCCTGATAAGTCACACTCCGGTACAAGGACCAATGTATTGGAACTGGGTATATACCTATCATCCGACAGGATATTATCGCTACATCGAATCAGACTGCTATGCTTATGATACGAATGGAAACATAACATCCGGCATCGGCTTCCGGTATCGACTTCTTGGATCTGTTTTGTTCGATGAGAATAATGGAACCGGAAAGTCTTCTAAACAGAACTATCAGTTCGGTATGGACATCATTGATCCAAATACAAAGAGTATGCAACTCGGAGACCGAAATATCGTAGCACCTACCAAAACAGGATCCACCTTCCTAGGATGGGGAACGGAAAAGGATAGTTCTACCATTTACTCAAAGTGGAACTGGAATCCTTATCCTTATTGTGATAATGCTGACGACACCATGACGCTCTATGCACAATGGGTAAATAACGAAATAACTCTAAATTAAAAAAAGCGAACAAAAAAAGAGAGGGAAGAAAACCCCTCTCTTTTTTGTCTTTTATTCGCCAAGAGTAATAGACGACTTGACCCATTGTGCATACAGGCTCAGATCATGCCATGGAATATGTACGCTACTGTAAACAGTATTACTATCTTTTTCTGAAGAATAGCCAAGGAATGTGTAGCCATTTCGACTCGTTCTTGCATCAAGAGACATATAACCAGAACTACCGGGAGTGTGAGAATCGGAGCCGATACTATTTACATACCACATACTTTCGTCCACATCGCGATCTCCACCATTCGCCAAGAAATGAATGGTCGGATTCAACGTGTAATTGTTGAATGCTGCAAAGCCCTTATCATCTCTGTAGATATGAGTCGTTCGAATATCGGAATGATCATAGTGACTGGAAGGGAAGTAAATCGTGTAATTGTACTCCAGCCCATCAATTGTCCAGATGTAATACTTGTCATTATTGTCATTAGCACCTGTTGCGTACCATGTTGCAAAACCGGGGTTCCAGCTTTCAAAAGTAGGAGCACGCCAGTTCGCATGTCTATCATCGACCTTTAAGAAAAAGACGCCAACAGGATAATAGTACCGCGGATCGCCGCTTGTTCCATAGTATACATCGCCGATTGTTGTATAGTACAGCCCCATATCTGTCCTACCTTGTACAACCGTATCGTTGAACGTACCCAATTCTTTCCATGTTGCGGACAAAGATACATTTTCATGATAGTTGGCACTAATGGTCACGTCTGCATACCGATCACTTCCTCCATTCACCGTCCATCCGGCAAAGGTATATCCGTCTCTGGTCGGTCTCGGGATCTTGTTCTCTGTACCGTAAACGTGTTCTTTCGGCTGATCGCTAATCGTACCACCATTCAAGTTGTAAGTGATGGTATAGTTGTGCGGAGTCCAGTTGGCACTATATTCCTTATCCCCGGTAGAACCCTTCGGAATGGTTACGGTATTCCCTTTGTCTGTTCCAGTCCAACCGTTCCAGTCATAGTGATCCTTTGCCGGAGTCGGAAGATTCCAGTCGGAAGACTCTATGGTGTAGGTTTTGGTAAACGTATCATTCCCTGCACTCCCCCATGTACCATCCGTAATCTTACCACCGTTCAGATGGATCTTTACCGTATAGGTAATCGGCTTCCATTGTGCATACAGAGTAACGGTTGCCTTGTCTGTTGCGGTCAGGTTCTCTACGCTCTGCTTATCGCTATAAGCCGTTCCGCTTCCGTCTGCCTTGGTATTCCAACCGATGAAGGTATATCCCTTGCGGCTGAATCCGTTCGCTATCAATGCTTTGGCTTCGTCATAGGTGAAGGACTGTCCTGCCGTATTGCCTGTTCCGCCATTCGGAGAAAAGGCAACATTGTAGGTATGCGGAGTCCACTCGGCATACAGAATGACGTTACCACCGGCCGTCTTACACAGATCCTTGACCTTTGCCTGATCGGCATAGTGGTCTCCATTGCCATCAAAGTCGGTGTTCCATCCGGAAAAACTATAGCCGGTTAAGGAGAACTGATTCTTCGGCAGGGTGTAGGTCTGACCGAACTTCATCATGCCGGTTTTTTGCATACTGCCCTGTGTGGTTTCCGGAATACTGGTAAAGAAGATGTCATACGTTCCTGACCAGTTCGCCTTCAACGTAATGTCTCCGGTCGACTTCGTTCCAATCGTCAGGTCTTTCATTGGACTGTTCGAATAGGTCTTTCCTTCACAAGTGACCGTCCATCCCATGAAGGCATATCCGCTCTTCGTGACGTTCGGGACTTTCACGCCCTTTCCGCAGATATACTCACTCGGAAGAGGATCCTTCGATGATCCACCATCCAGTTGATAGGTGATGTTGTTATAGTAGACCTTGACGTTCTTTCCCTGCATCGCCGTGGTCGAGTCTTCATACACCGGAACTTTCGGTACCTGTTTGGTCTCTGTCACCGTCTTCTGCTCTCCGGGAACATAGACCTTCTTTGTTCCATGCTTTGTCACCGTCCGGGTACTGTTTCCGCCAAGTGTCACGATTTGTACCGGATTACTATGGTCAAGCATGGCTTCCTTTCCGGTCCAGTCGGTCGTCTTGGAATTGCTCCATTGGTCGGCTGCCTTGGCATAATACAGCCATCTTCCTTCGGCGGTCTCGGTATAGGTCTTTGTCTGCTCTGATGTCTCTCCGGAAAAGTTGAAGTTTTTAATGCAGGCAACTTCCCCGGTCAGAACGTCCTTCCGATACAGGCTGACGAGTTTCAGTCCGGAACCACGATCCTTTGCCTTGACCGTTACCGTCACATCTCCACGCTGCCATGTACCAATCGGGGCAGCAGAAATGGATACGGTCGGCGGTTCCACATCCCGCCATTCCTTATGACCGCAGTCCTTACAATGGCGTTCCTGCCAACCGGGTTTGTTCGGATCGTCTTTCCATTCCGTAAAATGGTGATTGTCCGTCTCTTTATGACCGCAGTCCTTACAGTTCCTATGATGGGTATAGGCATTGTCCGAAACCCAAGGACCATATTCATGCTGCCCGGTTTGCAGAGGATTGTTCTCAGATTTATGGTTACATCCGCCCTGATTCGTAGGTCTGGTACAGATGCGGTAATGATAAGCACCATCCGACCGATCCATCCATCTGCTTGGCTGATGGCCAAGAGCATTCGTCTCATTTCCTCGGGTACCGTCTGAATAAGGGGTATAACCACCCGTGGTACAGGTTGCAGGTACCGGGGGCAGGGGGTGAACGGCTCCCCCTTCCTCAGTTGTGATACCGGTCAGATAGTCATACGTTGTACCATTGGCGTAATAAGCACCGAATCTGTTTTGTGTGTACTTTCGAAGAAAATTTTGTAGACTGGGCCTATTCCAATCCCAACCGTTCGCTGCACCCGCCGCAACCGCATCTTTGAGACTGTGTCCTTTTCCTACATGGATATTACTGGTCTCAAACGGCAGGTTTCCGCTTGTACGATACGGTCCGAAGTCTTTCTGATTGCCCCAGTCAAAAGCTCCAACGCCACCTCTGGTAGAATGAAAATGGGTGTAGATGCAGTTGTGAGCCGAATCATAAAGATAGTCCACCGTATAGACGTTTCCCGAATTATAGCTCGCTCCTCTACCGGGGTGAGTCGTTCCGGAATAAGCGAACGTGGTCGCAGGAGCAATGAAAAGCACCAAAAGCAGTAACAGGTACTTCCACGAGAACCGTTTCTGTTTTTCTTGGCACGAATGAATCTTCATTCGTATCTCCTCCTTTCTGTCAGCGTATTGATTCCTCTCTGACCGCATGAACACGGCATTCGGGGTGGGACAGGATGTCCTCTTCCTCTTCCTTGTCTTCTGATTCCGATTCCAAGGTCTCGGTTAGGTCCATGTCCTCTTCTTCCTGCATGACCTCTTCCTTCTCTTTCTCGGTAATGGAAGGTGTCTCTTTGACTCCTGTCTCTTTGATCTCGGTCTGCCCGTCATGCAGTTGTTTTGCCAGACGGTCTCTACTGTTCCTATTCTCCAACCGTTCCTGTGTCAATGCGGTATGGTAGCCGATCGACAACAGAATGGCATCCTGCACGATCTGAGAGGGATCCTGATACCTACGAATGACCGTTCCATTCATCAGCAGGGTAGGTTTCTTACCCACCGACAGGTCAAAGGACAGACCGTCTTTATAGACCTTTTCTACCCGATGCAGTTCTGCACGGATGTTGTCGATTCTTTCTTCTGGGATATTGGTTCTCTTCATGGCAAAAATCCTTTCTGAAAACATTTCTGAGCCATTGCGTAGCAATGACGAGGAGTTAAAAACCGTAGGTTGAACGTCTCTATTTCTTCTATGCGTAAAAAATTCTTTTTCTTTCCGTTCTATGGTTAAAAAATAAAAAGAAAAAACTTGCTACAAAAAAAGAACCCTACCTGTCGGCAAGGCTCTCTTCTCTATGGAATACGGAATATGCTTTCGTAATTTCACTCCAAGGACAGACCATCACCATCTGCCTTTTCTTCCTCAGAGGTTTCCAACTCCTCATTCTCGGTTTTCATGTCTTTGATATTCTTCTCTACCCACACCTTTTCATGGCTATACGCTCCACAAAGATGCGAGATTTCTGTACCACACTCAGGACAGACAGGTTTTCATGTTTTCATTCCATCGACGGCACAGCCCCAACAACCAACCTCTTCCTGTACTTTCATTGTTTTTGCCCTCTTTTCTCTTTCCTTCTCAGAATGTCGTTAGCGTTCGTAATCTTCGTCAATATAGTCTACGCCTTCCTCAAGTTGGATCGGCTCGTCATAGTCTGTACTGTCCGTTACACCCCAACCATTGAGATAACCGTCTTTGTCTGCGAAGAGGTTGACATCATCTTCAATGGCTTCTACATCAGGGAGGGCGGTTTCTTCGCAGGTATCTAAGCCTGCATCCAGAATCTCTTTCCGTTTTTCTTCCAGACCGGCAATCCATGTTTTAACGTATTCCTTGCCTTTTTCTGTTAATCTATACGCCATAACAATATTCCTTTCTTTTGACAGTTCTAGCGAACTAATTCTCTTTCCATTCTTTCTATGGCTAAGATCTAATAAAAAGTTCGACTTGCGGTCTTTAACTCTGACCCTTTGCTACGCAAAGGCTCAGAAGGTCTGCTAGAAAGGCAAAAAAAATAAGACACACCGAAGTGTGCCTTATCCTTCTTACAGATGGTCTCGTTCGCTTTCTTTAGTCTAGACCTCGTCCGTCTAGTTCTTCCAAAATAGACGGATCACCAAGTTGTTCAAAAGAATTCCACCCATCGTCTTGACTCGGCGGAACGAACTCTTTTGCACCAAAATCCTCGTCTTTGCTCTCAATCCTATCATCTATTCGGTCTGGAAAAACGGTGATTCGTTTCTTCATCATTTGCGGATTGTCATAAAACAAATTTAATATCTTTTTCTGAAATTCTCGATTGATGAGCGGAACGGAAAAAATGATGCTATATCCATTCAGCGATGCCTGCCGCAACCGTGCAAACGCAATCGTCCAGATTACATCTTGATTGTCACACGACAAACCGGCAGCTTCTCTTTCCCTTAAAATCTCATTCATGGAGATCATTGTAAAAGCTTTCTCCTGATTTTTCGTTTGCTGCGGAATTAAACCGTCAAGAATTTTCTTCTGCTCAACAATCCATTTGTTTTCCTGATCGACTCCGTTGATTGGAAAGAGTGTGTTTTCAGGAGCAAAACGGTATCCTTTCGCCAATAAGTCTTGCTTTAATTGGCTCTCTTTCTCCGTCTTTTGCTCACAAGATAGTCCTTCAAGGCAATAAAACAGGCTTGAATTGGCTTCCTTTTTCATCTCCTCATACTTTTTCTCGACCATCTTTTCGTTGTAAAAGGAGAGTTTCTTACCGCTCTGCAAGTCATGAACCATATCAACTTTTGTCTGATAATTCTGACAAATACAGCTTGCATAAACCTCTGGAAGACCGGCCTTTGTATAAAACTCCATCGCCTGATCTATGGAAGGAAGACGATCTAAATCTACCACATTTGCATCTTTCACATTGGAAAGCATTTTTTCTTCTGTCGCATAAAAACTTGTAATCGGTCGTTTTAATAATTCAGACCGCTTGTATGGCGTTTTTCGATCATCCTGATAGAACATACTGTTCCCGCTATCAAAAATGGGTGCCGGACCAAGAAACTCCAACGTGTCCGGATCTCGTAAGACGCCAAAATTGCATAAGTGTTCGTCTTCATTACTTAATAGGAAATCCGTCAACGTTTGATAATCCATAAAACGCTGAATCACATCGAGATCCAAACCATGTTTCACACAAATGTTGATATAGGACTGATAATAATTCACGTTGTTTGGAATTTTTTCGCTATGTAGAACTTCATACGCCGGAACGAATTCTTTGCGATCGGATGTAAAAGCCTTGCACTTACAAAGAAGTCCGCCATCTTCCGCCCGCTCTGCCCGATAAGAAACAAATGGAATGTCGGTTTTTTGCATCGTGTGAAGTATTGTAGCAAACACTTCATTCGCCGCTTGCTGACCAAAATGGGTAGTAGCCTTTTTTACTAGAACAGGTGGGCGAAAATTAAGATCCCAATACTTATCCATTTGCCCGCCAAGCGATGCATTCACATCATAAGAAGTATCACTATGCAATGGAACCTTATCAACATTGACATAAGTTAGATTCGTTAACTTTACATCTTCATATTCCAAGTTAGAATTTATCGGACAAATCCAATAAGCATCCGTTACGCTAATTGCCAGATTTTTTGCCAAATATTCGGAAGAATCCAAATACCCGGCACGGCGAATCATATCCTGCATCGTTTTTCTCGATGCCGGGACGGCTCGCATTTGCCACCACTTCCTAATTTTTGTTAAGTCGCACGTTCCTAAAAACGGTGCTTTGTCTGCTTGCATGGATTGGTAGCCTTCTATTTGATTCGTTGTGTCGTCCAAAATTAAAGACGCAGTCTGATCGTTTTTGTGCATCAAAATGTATTTCTTTTTCATAGCATGGATTCCGTTTCTTTTTCTGACAAATAGACATCGATCAGGCATTTTGTCATCGCATGGTAGGCTTGTTCGAATCGTTTTTGATTATACTGTCCTGTGTCCAGAAGTATGGTTTTGCCGTGGTCGGTAATGTACAGATGGTCCACACCGTCATCAGCAATCCAGACATAGGAAATCCCGCGATAAACGCCTTTATTACCGTCAAGAAGTGATTTCATAGAATCTCCTTTTGAGCGAATAAGACATACCGAAAAGTATGTCTTATCCTTCTTACAGATGGTCTCGCTTAATAAGTAGAACCATCCATATTGAAACCAGGTGTGCCAGGAATCCGCTTTCCATCTGCACCCTTAATCCAATACTCAAACACATGATCGCCAAACGTACCTGCAACAACCTGTCCACCATGAGCGTCAGCATAGTTACACGCCGCTTTATACCCCGGTGTGTCCCACGCACCTGCAAAATGGTCTTCATTCGATTCTGCTGACGGTGCAGGGGCAGTATCTGTTGACTGTGCATTGTTCTGAGGGGGCAGGTGACGGGGTTTGAGAAGATGTATTGGACTGTCCTTTGGTCTGTTCCTTCTTTGCCGACTTCTGAGCTGACTTCTGTGAGGAAGTTTGTGCAGACTGGGTAGCCTTTTGTGCCTGTTCTTCTTCCGCTTTCTTTGCAGCTAAAGCCGCCTGTTCTTCTGCCTGCTTTTTTGCTGCGTCCACGCTTGCGTAGGTCGCCTTCACCTTCGTTAATGCCGTATAAGCGTCTCTGTACTTTCCGTCTTTATAAGCCTTGTCATAGGCAGACAGGTTGGTTTCCGTGTCGGTCTTATTGGCGTCTGTATAGTAGGTGTCATACTGGTTCGGGTCAATCCCTGCGACTTCTGTATGCAGGGTGTCAACGGCGGTCTGTGATGTCTTATAGGTGTCTGCAATCGAAGAAGTCAAGGTATGAAAGACTTTTTCTTCCTTTGCCGTCAGGTTCTTGTCCTTGATTTTCTTCTCAAAGGCAACAAGTTCCTGTTTCTTTCCGTCACGGCTCTGATTCATGGTCGCATCGTCTGGCACGGTTCCGTCTGCATTGGGATAGAGTGCGTTCTCTATCTGTTTCTCTGCCGTGTCATATTCCGACTGCAATCTCTGGAATCGCAAGTTCTTCGCCTTTTCTTCCTTTGCCTGTTCTACGGCAATGGCTTTCTGTTTCTGCACTTGGTTATGATGATAAACACCAACAAGACCTGCAACAACAACGAGTGCCACCAAAAGAATCCCGATGATTACCTTTTTCTTCATGTTATATCCTCCCAGATAAGTCTTACGAAACTCTCTCTTTCGTTTCTTTCTAAGTCTATTATACCGCAGGAGATCCCTTTTCGACAAATTGGTACGGAGATAACTTTTTGGTAATCATGTACTTATTCTAGTGAGTTACTGAACCTTGACTAGTTTCTTGACGGGTTGTCCGTGGAACACGGTCAGATATTGATTTGGATCCCTTGTAAACACCACATAGTCAACCACCATCTCTACCACGTCTTTATCGGTATTATGATACAGTCCATTCGGATCGGTGTCACATAAAGCTTTCATGTCGCCTACGATACATTTCACGATCGAGTCATCATCCAGTACCACATCGACCTTATCCCCTGCTTTCATGCCATATCCCTGTCCGATGGCAATACAGATTCGGTCACCAACCATACGAAGTCCCGTTACAGGGTCAGACCAAGCATCCGCTCCGTTTAGTACGGCATACTGCTTGGTTCCCTGATTGGTGACGGCTGTATAAGGCATATAGGGGTGAGCTGATCGGTTGGCTACCATTGGCACATTGCCCTCGGCTGCGTCTGCCAAAGCTTTTTCCCTTGCTTCCTCTTCAGCTTTCCGTCTCGCTTCTTCTGCCTGTCGTTGTCTCTCGGCTTCCTGCCTTGCCGCTTCTTCCGCTTGTTCGAGTGCCAGTTCTTCCTGTTGTGCTTGGACGGCTTCCGCCTGTCGTTCTTCCATACCTGCCTTCTCCCGACTCTGCTCTTCCACTTCGGCCGAAGTGGCCTTCACATCGACATTGGACATGGGGTTCTTACCGGAAACGGCAACGGACGGGTTTTTCGTCTTTGTTCCCGTCTTTCCAATCAGCACGGCAGAATAGGCACTCACGCCTGCCACCCGGCAAGCATTCGGATGCTCCGGTTTACTTTGCATGGAAAGAAACGCTCTCCCTGTTGCAAGGGTACAGGTCGCCAAAAGACAGGCCGTAAACATCTGCTTCCGTTTCTGCTTCTGCTGTTTTCTCCATGCGAGATAGTAGATTCGTTTTCCGTTTTTATCGTAATGTGGTCTATATCGCAAACAGTTCTCCTTACATTCATGTCATGCAATCGCTCCTTCTTCGGCAAAAGACCACAAAAAGGTCTGTCTCCGAACAGGATTCTTCGCAATCATCTTCTTTAATTCGGTCTCGTCTCCCAAAATCAACACGCTCGTTTTCGCCCGTGTGACTGCCGTGTACAAGAGGTTTCTCGAAAACATTCGGGAAGTCCCATTTGGAATACAAAGGATCACCCGGTCATATTCCGAACCCTGCGACTTATGAATAGTCAGGGCGTAGCCTAGCTCCACATCGTCATACATTTGCCCTTTAACAAAGACGGTCTCTCCAAAGTCGATCTGCACACTCATGCCAAAGGCATTGACTGATGTGACCGTTCCCGTGTCGCCATTCACATAGCCGTTCTTTCGATTGTTCCGGGTAAAGAGAACACGGTCTCCCACCTTGTAAAACCGAAGGTCACAGTCGGGGAAAAGCTTCCGCTTGATCCGGTGATTGATCCTTGTGACAAGGTCTCTGGTCGGACAAAGAACCATGGTATTGTTCACGTCATACCGATCCAGAATCAGGTCCATCATTTCTTCATCTTCACATTGCACAAAGGAAAAATTTTCGTTATAGGACAAGCCAACGATTCCCTGCTTGATCCGTCTGGCATTCGTCACGATCACATCCCCGGAACGATGGTTCTGTTTGAGCCTTGACAAAGGTACTTTCATGTCGATCAGGTCATGCAGGATGTCTCCGCATGACACCGCTTCCAGTTGGTCAACGTCCCCTACGATCAACAATTTCCGGATCCGTACATACCGCATGAGTTCGTAGAAAATGTCCAGAGGGATCATCGAACCCTCGTCAATGATGCAGAAGTCGATGATGTCGGGGTTCTCATAGTCGTGTTGGAAATGCTCCCGTAAGGCAAGGTAATGGATCGTGGTCGGATTGAAACTTCCACCCGTACAAATGTCCATCCGCTTGGCTGCCTTCCCGGTCGGGGCTAAAAGGACAACCTCTTTCTTCTCGTACTGCTCCTGATACTCCCGCAGGATGAAATTGATCGTGGTTGTTTTCCCCGTACCCGGCCCTCCGGTCAGAATGGAAAAGTCCGTCTGCATGACCGACTGAATTGCATTATTCTGCTCCTCACACAATTCCTCGGACGGGGTGAAAACAAAGTCTCCCGTGGAACAGGCCGTCTCCTGCAAGAGCCGTGTAGCCTTATTCGCAATGTAGAATTCCATATTGTGATTTTTCTGCAATCCGATCCGTCTGCCATCGAAGTAGAATTTATGGTCCACGTCTTTGGTCAGGTTGAAGTAATGGATCAGGGACACCATGTAGTCCTGTGTCATGTCACAAAAGACCTTTACAAGCTGCGAGATGAAATAGTGAATGTCCATCCAAGTATCGCCCTGTTTCTCCGCATGATGCAGAATGGAATACATCCCGGCATAGACTAATTTCAGTTCATCCTCAAAGTCCTTTGCCAACAGGAACTGCCCCCGATTCCCCAAGAAGTATCGGAAGGGAAACTGATAGTCTGTAACCAGTAAGTACGGATCTTCCAAAATCAGCTCCATGGGGTCTGTCACATCCTTCAGGTAGGTCTCTACCAGTTTGGAAAAGCTTGCATTGTTCGAATAGTCACCACCATACAAAGCCGTGAAGAACTGCACGGCTTGTTCCATCTTTGTCATCGTCTCACCTCGAAAATTCCAAAATATCCTTAATTCCCTTAATTCCCTAACGAGCGTTCGTAAGCATCGCCCTCTGTGGCTTGGTCTTACAATCGTTCTATGGTTAAATTTTGTGACAGAAAACCAGTTAGAAACAAAAACAGGACAGGTTCTTTCTCGAATCTGCCCTGCGTGTAGAAAGGTACTGTCCTTGTTTCATTCATTCCCAATACTGCCCGTATTGGTCATTTCATTCCCGATATTTGTCATATCGTTCGTATTACTACTCGCGATATTTGTCATATCGCTCATTTCATTCGCGATAATTGTCGAAATCAAACCCCGTCAGCACACGAAGGAAGTCGGGGTATTTATCGTCTGCAATCTCCATGTCCAGTTCATTCGGGGTGACGGTACGGTTCCAGTAGTTCCCCCGTTCCTTATCGTAGGCAGACACGAAGATCGGTATCTGCATCTTCCGGCAATATCCTACAAGGTCATTGACCTTCGTTTCCAGTATCTCGTCTGTTGGTCTCTTCAAGTGTTTCCCTCCATGTCTCATTCATCACCACCGATGATGTTGTTAAACAAGTCCAAGGACTGATCGGCTAGTGTCTGTTCGTCCTGTCCTTCTGTCTGGTTCAAAGATGGTCGTTCTGTCTCTACAACCGGTTCTATCTCTGTCACGGAAACCTCTGACGGTTCCTTCACAGATTCCTGTACGGATTCCTCTACAACGTGTTTCCTTGGCAGGTTCTTCTCCTCTGTTTCTCTCACGGGGGAAAGATTCGTTTCCTCGGTTCGGGATTCCTCTTTTTGTAACCTCGGCTTAGAAGGTCTCTGTCTTGTTCCGCTTTGGTTTGGGACACTCCTTGGAACACTCTGCTTGGTGACCTTCTGCAACGGTTCTGAGGTCAGAAAGGACAGGCACACGTCCCACAGGGCATGACGGAGAAGGATCCGCACCACATTGCTCTTCTGCCCCTTGGGAAAGGCAGACAGGTAAGTCTCCTCTTCCGGGGTGAGCCGTATGGTAAAACTCGTCCTTGGCTCTTGCCTGCTCTCCGGGTCAATGAGCGGTTGCGGGAGGGGTAGGTCATGGATCGTACAGTCCATGACTTCCCTTACCAGTTCCTGCGGACTGGGACGTACCAGACAGGCAAACAGTTGAACGAGGTCAGCATCCCTTCGCTCATTCAGGTACAGTCTCATACGTTACTTTGTCTCCTTCTGGGCTTTTTCCCATGCACGCTTCTGTGACTGGAACCGATACATATAGTATCCACGGCAGTTCGAAAAGCTGAACGGTAAGGACTTATCGTTCTCATTTCCTGCAACGATTGACAGACCGGACAGACCCTGTAACATGGTCTTGATCTGCTCGAACCGGGACTCTCCTGTACCACCTGTCACAATGAGGTACTTATAATTCAACAGGTTGTCAAACTCTGTCATCAGGCGGTCAATCGACTTATTGCAAATTGCACGGTTATTCTTTAACAGCTCTTCCGTGAAGTTCACTTCCTTGGTCGAATAGGTTCGCCTGTCAAAGTATCTGGCGTTCCCTGTCTCCAAGAATTTCTGGAACTCGAACACCTTGAAGTTCGTTCCGTAGGCTTTGTTCAGCTCATCAATCGTCTTCTGGAAGACTGCCTTCATGCCTGTGTCGATGTAGGTCTTATGGTTAGCATTGACACCGTTTCGGATCACGAACTCATCCTCGGTATTGAACCCGATGTCGTAGATGATGGCAGAACTGGACAGGATCCCTACCTTCTCCCGGATCGGATTACCGTCCTTGTCATATACCGAAGAGAACAATGTGCCCTGTGGCTGCTCAATGACTGAGATATGATTCTTTGGTAAGGTCAGGGCAATATGGATATAGTCGGCATTGCCTACCTTCAGGTCAAAGTCATACTTCCCCGACAGGAACTGAATCATCTCGTTCTTGTCTTCTCTCGCATAGGTACTGGGCAGTCCTGTCTGCACATAGATCTCATTCTTCGGATTGGTTTTTATCATGCAGATTCCAAGCCCTGCCGCAATGATGGTTCGAAACAGTTCGGTCTGATACCGATACCGCTGATACAGGAACTCATCCGTGGTCTCATCCAAGTCTTTCTGGTCGATCATGTCCTCTGCAAGCTCTCCAACCGCCCAGAGCTTATGTGTGAGATTGTCCCTGAGCAGAATGGAATCGGGCTGTAACTCTCCAACCACCCTCGCATTGTCAGGGATCTCCTTGGCATAGGACGGAAAGATACACCCCTTGTGTGGCCCCATCGCCTTGACTGCACTATATCCCCCGTCAATCGCCACGACCGTCTGATGGGACTCCTCAGGTAATGAGGGCAGGTTGACATTGAAAATACCGGAACGTGTCTTAAACTCTTTTGCAACTGCCATGTCTTTATTTCTTTCCTTTCTGGAAACTTGATTTTTTCTTCTCAATTCTTTCTATGGTTAAAAAATTATGAGGATGACAGAAATTTGGAAAATTTATTTTGAAACACAAAAAAAAGAGCACCTTGTGTTCAACAAAGCACTCTCTGAGGAAAAAGAAAAGGCATCCGCATAAGCGAGTGCCTTTCAGTTGACAACTAACCAAATCGTGGGGGATTAGGGACTTGGCATCTATGTCACAGATACATCAGCTTTCGAGGTGGATTCATTCCTGACATATCGTTTACAGTTTGTTTATAGCTCATTATTCCAGTTTGTCAAGGGAAGATAGAAAATATTTCTAAGACACTACCTGTTGTACCCTTGGAAGGTTGATTCCTACTGTTTACCATTCCTGTACGGTAGGAATGGAATGGATGGTTATTAGGACACTCCCTGTTATACCATTGAATGGTTGATGGATACTACCTACCAGTTCTGTATGGCAGGATAAGGGGTTACAGTCTTTGAGACACTACCTGTCTTATCCCTTGGAGGGTTAGTCTAACATTACCAGTTCTTTTAGACTAAGCTTATGGTTGGTCTAACCTTCCTACTCTTTTTGAGCTATCTGAGCCTTTGTTTGCAAAGGCGAGGAATGAAAGACCGAAGGTCGAATATCCGTACTGGATAGAACTGTCTGGATGGGATGAACTGGAAGGTTGTGTAGAAGGCTTTGGAAAGGTTCTACGGAATGGTCTGACTGGTCGTTCATTCTATCTATCTACCCCTGACCCTGTACCCATGACTTGGTACATATAAACTTGACAGAATTTGCACACTTTTACCGTACCGTCCAGAACGGTTTATCCTACCCTTTCGAATGGGTTCTACCCGTTACCCAGACACCCGTGAATGTTCCATTCCTGATACCCATGACTTGGTACATATAGACTTGAGACTTTTTGCACACTTTTACCGTATCGTCTGGAAGGGTCTACCCTACCCTTTGGGACAGGTTTTGACCGTACCCCGTACCTAGGGTACTTGGTACATATAAACTTGACAAAAATTGCACACTTTTTGAAAGGGTATCCATATCGTTTCATACCGTCTTCCCAGTACCTAGGATTTGGTACATATAGACTTTACATTTTTTGCACACTTTTTGGTATCGACTAAAAGGGTCAATTCTTACCCTTGAACTGGTTGGTTCTAGCCTACCCCTCGGTATTAGGTATTGGTACATCTGAGCCTTTGCAAAAAGGCGAAGAATTAAAGACCGAAGGTCGAATATATAAACTTGACAGAATTTGCACACTTTAGTCCATGTCCTCGGGGAAGGCTGCCATGTCAGAAAATTCCTTATCGTACCGTTCCCGATATAGGGTCAAGAGCTTATCGACATAGTGAATCAGCTTTAGTCCTTTCTTCTTCGCTCCATTCTTTAAGTCCTGTATCTCCTGTCTTGTCATGTACAGGGTCAGTTGCTTTCCGCCATTCAGGGGTTGGTAGTCCTCCATGGTAATCACCGTCTTCTCTGCATTGAACTCCGGGATCATGGTCTGGAAGACCTGCCGTACCACTTCATACACCGTCTGGTCTTTCCGTGCCGCCATCGTGTTCAGCCAGAACTTATTCTTTGCCGTCACCCGGATCTGATAGATGTACTGGGTGTCTTCCTCGGTCTCCCCCTCCTTATAGGTGCGGTATTCGTGACTGTCGTCTTCCATGGGACGTCCTGCCATCTGTTCGGGGGATGTGGGTTTCCGTCTCCTGCGTCTGGGTGAGGACACCTTGTTGTGCTCATCTGAGGACACCTTTGTGTGCTCATCTGGTGCTGCCTTGTTGTTCTCATTTGAGGACATCTTCATGTGTTCGGTTGAGGACACCTTATTGTACTCACTTGGTGATACCTTTGTGTTCTCATCTGAGGTCACTTTAATGTCCTCGTTTGATGTCACCTTAGTGTCATCAAACACATCATTGGCAGGACTGTCCTGTTCCATCAATTCTGCTCTCATCTTCTGTGTATTCTTTTTAGCCTGCGTAAGAAAGTCGTTCTTTGTCATGCCTTGATCCTTTCCAGTAGCTCCTTTGCTACGTTCCCGTAATAGGTCGTCACAGGGTCTCTCTTCGGGAGATATTCCTCGACAAACGTGGTCATCGCCTTGATCTCCCCAAATCGGTTCGTATTCGTGATGATCTGGTGAAACGGCTGACAGTCCAAGTCCTCCGACAAGTCCTGTAACTGTTGCAGCATCACCTTCGTCAAATTCGTGTTTGGCTTGGCTATGGTCAAAAGCGACCCGACAAACCGGATCCGGCAGTCCCTGTAATGCTTCTGGAACACCCGCACGTCTTTATTCATCTCCACAATGCCATTGATCCCGTCCTGATCCGGATTCGTGACGGCAAGGATATAGTCCGATGCCAGATACTCCATGTAGTAAATGACGGACCGTTGTGCCGGACTGTCGATGAGCGTAAAGTCATACCCTTCCGTTTCGTTCAGGGTGTCTGCCAGTCTAAAGTAGTCATTCGGGTCGGTATAGATCTTTGCTGCGTCACTCATCTTGGCATCCCCCGGCAGGACATCGAAGTAGTCTCCATGCCGTACTGCATCAAACCAGTCCGTCTCTCCATCCAGTACCGTCTTTACCGTTGGCATTCCCTTCTCGTAGTCATTGGCATAGTTTGTGATATTCATGGACGGGTCAAAATCGACTACCAGTACCTTTTTCCCAAGCTTATTCAGGTTATAAGCAAGCTCGATTGTCGTGGTCGTCTTTGCTACCCCACCCTTCTGATTGGCTATCATAATCGTATTCATCGCATGGTTCTCCTTTTCTCTGCATTCCATTTTACCAAAATGTGCCGTGTCAGATTTACCAAACATTCATCCCCCACTTTGTCTATTCTTTATCCATTCTGCTTGTGTTTTACCCGTCATGTGGTATATCTTCGTTATGTTCTCTCTTTTACCTTCCTTTGTCTGATTTGTCATATATTTCACATGACACACATTTGTCACTTATGACAGGCAGGATATATGGAACACAATGCTTGTCTGTATCAGGCTTGTTGTATGGATAGGGTGTGGTATATGGATAGTGCAGATAAGATATGCCGTATCGGTTAGACAGGTTGTGTGTGTTGGAGTGGTAGGAAGGGATAGGCAGGTTGGATAGGCTGTATGCGTAGATGGTGTAAGAATTGGGGAATGGATCGAGAACGCTATATCGGCTTGCTCGTTAGGGATTGATAGGTAGAACGGATTATGAGGGTGAAATGGATAGATTGGGAAGGACAGGTGAAATAGTAGAGTCGGAAGGGGAAAAGTGAAAGGGCAAAAAGTGTGCAAAAAGTGTCAAGTCTATATGTAACAATTCATACGTTGCACACTTCACGTCTAATTCCCCCTTCCTAGCTTACAGTTCTGTCCTTCCAAACCATTCCTTCCAACTTTCGGATTCTGCATTAGATTTTACGCATAGAACGAGAAGAGCATATTAGTTCCAAGTGAGGTAGTACGAATATGGCAGATAATGAAAATAACAACTGGTTTGAAAATCAAACCAATGGTTCAGGGTTCAATTATGAGAACCTGATAAACCATTCAGGTAGCAATCAAAGTTCCGGTCTGTTCAACGAAGAAAACATTCAGGCAGAGAACTCTCCAAGTTACGGAGAACGACAGGAACGTGCAGAGTCGGGTGGTCATACTGAAAACCACATGAGAGGTGATTCCGGAACTCTGGTTGGTTCGGGTGCACAGGAACTCATTGAGGGAAGTGTTGCCCGACACATGGTAGGTTCTGACCGACAGGTTTATACCCATGGTGAGAATGAGGGAAACTGGACAGACGCCTTTATCAAAGAGCAGGAAGGACAGGGAAGGAACGTCTATCAGGACATCTATATGATGTATCATGACAAGACCATGCAGGACAATGCAGGGTTTGAGACAGAACGATTCCGTTCCTTTGCCGATGGAAGAGCACCGGTATCGTCTGGCAACATGATGTCTCAGAGACAGGCAGAAATCGTCTTCCGTCATCGGGAGGAAATCCAGAACAATGGCGGTGTCTTGGACATTGCTCACCTGCCAAAGAAGGAACAAGAGACAATGGCACCGGCAGTTGTCCTGTCCCAATGGGCCAGAAACGAAAAGGCAACCGGAACAGGCTACCTGACCGATGACAGTACAAGTATCGGTTATCAACAGGCACAAGACTATGTAAAGTCCAACCACATCACGGAAATCAAGTTCACCGATCGGCAGATGGGTGTTCTGAATGGTCATGCAAGAGACCTTCGAACCTATCAGATGCAGATGACCAATAATGCAAACCAATGGAAACAGTTTGAGACTGCCTTCCATGCCTATCAGAAAAAAGCTTTCCCGAACCAGACCATGACGGATGCAGCTCGTGACACCGTACTGAGCGAAATGGCAAAGCCGAAGACGACCTACAAGGAAGCCCTGACAGTAGAAACAAAGGCATGGATGAACGACCATGCCGTAACGGACAAGGCAAAGATAGGAAAAGCTGACTGGGATTTCATCCGTACCAATGCCAAGGCACGGGTAGTGTCGGAGAATCAGCATTTTGTCCAGTCTGCCAACCAGAATCCGGTCTATCAGGCATTGAGTAAGTTGCAGGAAAAGCGTGCCGAGGAAGGAACGACCAAGGTCGCAAACACGCTGACATCCCATTACAGCGAGTCCAGTCTTCGGGGAATGCGGATCGCCGCCAGACGGCACAAGTTTGAGGAAACCCAGAACGGGGAAAATAACTTCACCGGACAGGAGCTGACCGATCGGAGAAAGAAACTCAGCAATGCCCGAAGAACCCATGACGTGACCCAGTCAGCGAAGGATGCCATTCGAAAATCGGTTGCAACGAATAACCTGAACAAGTTCGACCAGAGGGAAACCGCAAAGAAGGATTTGCAGTCTGACCTGTCACAGAAAGCAAAAGAAATCGAAAAGATCAAAAACAAGAACGTTCTTTCCGATGACGACAGAAAGAAGCTGAAACATCTGCAAAGGGATTCCGCAAAGAGCGAACGGCAGATTCGAAAGATCGACAAGAAGAACCGTACCGAGTTCCTGAACGAAGGGAAGGGCAGTTACCGTGAGGTCTTAAAAAAGCAGAAGGACAATGCAGAGAAGATCGCACGAACCCATCGGGAACATCATGCTGCTGTCCGGAATCGTCAGTTTGTTGACATGGCAAACGGGAAGGGCATTCAGTCCGTTCATGCCGAGGAACGAATCCTGAAAAGGGACAAGAAGTCCTTGAGAGATCAGGCAAAGGATGCAAGACGGGCAAACCGCCGTGGGGATTTACGGAAGAAGATAGACGCAGGCGGTTCTGATGCTATCAAAGCCAGAAAGAAACTGGATCGGATGGATCAAAAGGATGTCACCCGTATGAATCGGGCGAACTCCCGTCCAAGCCGGGCCATCGGAAGAGCCAAAGGAAAACTGTCCGGACTTCGGGACAAAGTGGAAGGACGAATCGGACGAGTCGAGAACTTCGGACTCCGATTCAAACACAAATTGCAGAACAGTTGGATGGGACGTCATAATCCGCTTTCCAAACTGCGGAACGTCAAGCGGAAGGTCGAACAGAAAGCCATGGAGAAGGTGATTCTGCCTTTGCTTAAAATCTTAGTTCCAATTCTCCTTCCGATCCTGATTATTCTTCTGATTCTTCAACTTGTGGCCTTATTATTCCTCTCCATTGTGACGGCAATCGGCGGGTCTGACCCGACCAAGAACAATGCCAAGAACGAAGACAACCTTGCTCCGGGATATTATCAGGCAACGGTAACGGCCTTGCAGGACTATCAGAAGAGTTATCTGAACTACTATTCGGATGCGGCCAAGAAGGCAGCAGAAGGACAGGCAGATAGCATTGCATCCAAGTATGACGGGTATCTTGGTGCGAATACCGTTGCGGTTGATACTGCAAACATTCGTTCCATCACGAATGAGTATGGAGAACCGTCCTCTGACATTTCCGACACCTTGCAGGCTCTGACCATGGCAAGGGTACGATTCCTTGGAACGACACTCGGTGATGAGAATGAAATGCCGAAGGACACCATCACGAACATGGCCCTGTATATGACCGCCCTTTGGGTAGGCGATGAAGGAAATGGTTATGTGAAGGGACTGGCACAGCAATATGGCGGTACGACCGGACTGAATCATCAGATCGTTGTCAATCCAAAGTACAATGACGCAAATAATACCAATGCCATTCATAACTCACAGGGTGGTATCACGGATAGCGAAGGAAACCAGTACAGTTACATCTACACCAATTATGGTGAATTGGATGACAGTACGAGACCGGGATGTAACAACGTCTGGTATAAAGACGGAAGCGGAAAGGTTCAGCGTACTCCTACCAATCTCACTTGGAACAAAAATACCTATGGCGATAACGGATCGGGAACCAGTCCGAAGTCCATCGGGGTTGGCAATCCAAAGATTGTAAGTGCGACCGTAACGGAAGAAATCGAGCAGACGAGAACGGTTTATGAGAACCATACGGAAACCACGACCGTTTCCAAACAATGGAGACCCGGGGTTCTGGTTGTGTCTCCCGACACAATCCAGTCCGAGGACAATAATAACGGCGACCATTTCTTCCGTGTCAATGACAACCAATACGGTGCATGGTCCAGACTAAAATCTGGGGATGTCTTTGTTCTGTCAGATGGATCGGTTCATGTAGCCTTGAAGGTTGGACTGATTACGCACAAGAACGCAAGCAAGAATTACAGTAGTCACTACAACTTCCACTATACCGAAGCAAGTTCCGGTGATGTTGTTGCACAGGGAAAGGTCAAAAATGCGAGGGGTAAATTAGCTCCCTGTCAGTTAGGTCAGCTCTTCCGCTTGTATGATGCAAGTACAACAACTACAAAATCCGTTCCCAAACAGGAATATACCGGTACTTTCCAAGATGGCGGATCGGTCACCTACCAAGGTTCCAGTATCAAGTACGATGCCGGAAGTGGTACCTTCCTCATGGCGGACAACAGTCCGATTCCGATGACAAACGAAGCACATAAGCGTTCTCGTGTGAGCGTCACATGGCAGGACGGTGGACGAGATGGTGGTCGTTTGATCCCGCAGATGGATATTTTCTATGTGCAGGACATTCAGAACCTGATCAAGTCCGATAACTGGAAAACAGGCGATGCCCTTCCCGAAAGCAAATCGGGTGGAATCTTTCGGAAACACCAGAAACAACTGGAACAGGTCTTCGGCAAGGGATTTAACCCGGGAAATGACAACAAGTCCTATTCTCTGTCCTTCCCGAACGTAGCGGAAGATAAGAACGACAAAGACACATCCGACCTGTCTGGAAGCGAATTCTGGAACGCAGAAGGGTATGACGTTCATTCCCCGTGGTACTCACAGGACGACCGAAAGAACTGGCTCAAGAGCAATCAGCCGAATCTCACGGAACAGGAACTTACCGATCAGTCCGATCCGAACACCTTCGTTGCCATGGCTTGTGACATTGTGGGAGACCGTTCGACCGGATATAAAGACGGCACGGACTTCTGGGATGCCTTTGATGTCAAAATACAACAGGGAAGTGTCAACGGTTCTTTCTCGAACAGTCAGATTACGCAGTTGATGGGAAGTATCAGTCAGGCAGACATTTCCGGAATCAACGCCCAGTTGGGCGGACAGATTCCACCGGGAGTACAGGCGATGAATAGTTACGCTCTAAGCCGTGTCGGTCAGCCTTATGTCTGGGGTGGAGATACGGAAAGTTATGCCGACTGCTCCGGCTTTGTTTCCTGCATCTGGAGACACTTGGGATATATTGGACCAAAAGACCGATATACGACCAAATCCCTGTTCCCGATGGGGCAGACGTGGGGAGAAAATGACAGGCTACCGGCAGGAACGGTTCTGGTGAACCATGAACACACCGTCTATGTTGCCGGGTGGAATGAACAAACACAACGATACGTTGTGGTCGAAGCCATGTGTGACGAGTACGGCATTGTGGTTTCCGATGGTACACCGGGAAGAAGACTTCGGAATACGTCACAGGCAGCTCTGCATAAGGAATTTCCATCTGCCATTACAAAGTATTGTATGCAGTAACAAACGAACCGGGCTTGAAGAGATTCATTCAGGCTCGGTTTTCTTTTTTTTCTTGAAAAAAAACTTGTAAAAATTTTTCTTCTTTCTGCATTTTTTCATAATTTTTACGCATAGAAGAATTGTAAGAAGTTACGGAGAGTGGAAACATTCTCCCAACAATCCGCTCACGATGCGGAAGAAAGGAAAGAAACTTATGGATTATTGCAAGACAGGACTCAACAAATTCGGACTGATGGCTGTTGCAGGAACCGTCAATGAGGTCAAGGACAACACCGTTACTCTGACCGTATCCGAACGTATGAAGCAGGCAGATGGCAAATGGGGAACCGTCAAGAGGAATGTTACCTGTGACGTTACCAAGGCAGGCGGTACCAACGGCATTGAGCAGGGCATGGACTTCTGTGCGATTGGCTATGGCAGACCAAATGGAAACGACATGGAGATGGAAGCCAAGGCGATGGGAACCGGAAACTGCCGTGTCGAGGTTCAGGAAGTCGGAAATTCCAGAGTAAAGCAGGGCAATGCTTGGATCGATCAGGAAAAGCCGTTTGTTTTCGGCATGGTCATGGGAGACGCCACTTATTCCGTTGACCAGACCAAGACCGGGAACAAGCGTATGCGTGCTCAGTTCCACATCGAGGAACCCTACAAGGATAGCACCGTCATTGTTTCCGACAAGGCAAACCTGATTTCCAGAAATGACGAGAAGTCCAAGGCTCAGTTCGACAGATTCGTAAAGCATCTGGAAGGTGCCTGCGAGAAGGCAAATCTGGAAACCGTAGCAAATGCAGAATATCGTTTTGAGCGTTATCCGTTCAAGTCGGTCTTCCTGTTCCGTGAGGAAGCAGAGAAGTACAAGGACGATCGTTATGCCCAGATTCAGGAATTCACACCGACCGAGGGCAGGAATCAGGGCAACGTTTACTACTATCGTTCTGAATTCATGTATCAGCCGGACTTCGCAAACTTCGGAGCACTTGACATGGAAGCCATCCAGTCGAGGGAAGAAGAAATGCACGCCTTTAACGACCGTGAGGACACCAAGGCGGAAGAGACCGAGACCAAGGAAGAGGACAATGCCGTTTATGACAATCCGTTCGAGAAAGCCACAGATGACGGCAAGGACTATAACGACCTCTGGTGATTCGGTTAGGTTAGACAACTTGTTTTAGCTTAAAGATCGGGGAATCGGAGAAATCAGCAGGACTGACGAAAGACACCGGTTCCCCGATTTTATAACTCTGTTGGAGATTTCTATGGTTGACGAAGATAAGTATTACATGGACTGGGATGTGTTCGGGAACAATGCGGATGACGCACAGAAAATGTTTCCGATCAAGGATGTACTGGCCGTTCACTTCGGCATTACTCCCAATAGCGTAGGGCGTTGTCCCTGTCCGATTCATGGCGGTCATAAACCAAACATGGCCATCTATGAATCTGATAACACGGTGCATTGTTTCAGCGACTGTGGAAAGTCATGGAATGCGATCACTCTGGTGCAGAATGATTTGCAGAATCAGGGCTACAATCAAGGGTCTTATAAGAAAGCTTTCCTGACCCTCTGTGACGAGTTCGGTATGGATCCACTCAGTTTCCCCGGAATCTCCCTCCGACATGAGACACGGACAAAGACAGAGACAAAGATAAAACCAATGTCTGACTTAGAAAAACTGTTTCAGAGCAAACACCCGAATTACAAACAACTGCTTTATCTTTCCAGAAACCCCTTTCAGCCGATGGTACAAAAGCACCTGTCCCCCGATGGAAAGGAGACGCTTACCACCTACCACATCACAGACAAAGAAGTGGCGTTTCTCGTCTTTCAGGAACTGAAACGAAAGGCAAAAGACCTGCACCGGGCCATGGTGATAACGAACGACATCTTGGGAGAAAATACCAGTCCTGCCTTTCAGGAACTGGCACATTGTTACGATAACATCCTAAAGGCAGTACAGAAGGTCGGAATGGAAGAACCAAAGAACAAGGACGACCTGAAAAAGGCTTTGGAATTGGATACAAATAGCAGAGAGTACAAAACCCTTCCATTTCCAACCTTGTTTGACCGTTATGACATGACGGAAGTCGAATTTGATCGGGAGAACCCAAGCGTTCCCCTGAAAAGCGTTTCCATGGAAGAAGTCGAGCATGGTCTGTGGAGTCCGATCCCGAAATTATTCGACCAGAAAACGGAAGACTTCATCCGAGACGAATTCCATTTCCCCATTCCACATACAGGAGACAGGATACCAAGTCCTGACGGAAAGTTTCTCGCCGTACCGGATGTATTGGCATGGTGTGATAAGGCATTCATCTATGTGGACAGTAAAAAAGACCTTCTGAACACCTTGAGCGATACCTTAGCGAAGGAGTTCAAGGACTTTTCAAAAGCCACGGATATGCTTTCGGTATTGCAGGATGAAATTCAGCGGAAGTTAGCCTATTGTGACCGCATGGAAGAAATCCTGTTTGACATAGAGAACCATGAAAAAGAGCACGAAGAAGAGAGAGAAGAACGAGAAGAGAGCAGTTTAGAGAGGTAATGTACCATGAATTTATTTGAGAAGAAAGCCAATGATGCGATTGTTTCCGTTCACACGAAAAAGCAAAAGGTCATGGACTTGAAGGGGGAGTATCATTATTCCGAACTCATTTCCGGAGACGAACCCCTTCAGTTACAGATGCAGAATCAGTTACTGGATCGCTTGCAGTTTGCAAAGACATTAGGATATGACGGCATTGGAAAGTTTGAGACCTATGGTGACTTCACGGCGACCCTGAAACGGTTCGACACCTTCAATCAGAATGCGGAGCGGTTAAAGGAAATCGCATCCGAAATCATCGAGATCGAAAACATCACCAAGGAAACCAATGCGTTCATTCAGAAGAACCTGCCGTTTCTTCCGACCGAAGAGCAGCAGCTTATTCCGGAGCACAAAGCCCTGTACGAGGTCGCAAAGGAATATCTGATCAAGTCCCCGATGATCCATACCTTCGAGCGTGCCAATTTACGAACCAATATCATTCGGGAAGCCTTAATGGATCTGTCCGAAAAGCAGATCACTATGGCCGTGGATCGGAAGATGATTGAGAAGGAAGATGTCATGGACATCAGCCACGTCATTGACCTGTCCGGAGAAAAGGCAAAGCACTTTGAGCATAATCTGGACTATGTGTTAAAGAAGTTTGGTGTGACACAGGAAGCTAACAAGGAATACAAGGAACTCCATACGAACGTCCGAGGAACCAGTTTCAAAAATGACGACACCGGAATTGAACGGCAGGTGATTTTAGACAGACTGAATGACTGGGTCAAGGCAGAAAAGCCGGTCTATTTCAAACTGAATAAGACTGTTGTTCATGACAAGCCTGCTTATGAAGTGCTCTGGGGACATGACAATTCGATTGAGCGTCTTGGCTATCTTGCGGACTATCTGGCACAGCAGATGGATAAGGTCTATGGCGATGCTGAAATTCCGATTGTCTTCGATCAGGTGACCGGTGGTGGAGTTGGTCGGAACGGAAAGTCTTACAGTTTCGGATGTAACTTCACCTTGCGGCTCCCTGACCTTGCAAAGGCAGAACGAATCGTCCCGTCCGAAAGACAGACTCCTGCACCAGAGCCGACTCCTGCACAGGAACAGAACAATGCCTTGGAGAACGCTCGGAATCAGCTCTTAGCTTCCCTAGACTCCCTTCAGCCCGCACAAGGACAGGCACAGACCGCAGAAATCCCTGACCCGACTACCAGACAGAATCAGTCCCAGAATATTTTACGATAAAGAAGATGTAAGAGATAAAAGGTCTGCAACAACAGAATTCTGTTGTTTCTTTTGGGAGACCTTGAAACCGCCTGAATGTAACCTTTCGAGAACAAGGACATGGAAAATTTGGTCAATGGGTTGGAAAAATCAGGCCGTCTATTCGGGAAAATTTGGAGCAAAAGAGGGAAATATTGGCAGATGGGTGGAAAGATTGGCAGACCAAATCTTTTCAATGACAGTACCAATGTCTCCCTTCTTGGATTGTGGTGGAAAATTTGGCAGACAGGAAAATATTTTCTCTGCCATTTTTTCCACCCTTTCTTTTTGTACATCTTTTGTACGACAAAATCGGAGCATAATAGGAGCATTTTCCTGTCTTATCTTTCGCAAACCGACACTCTTCTGCCAATCCTTCTCCCTTTTCCCTTGCAATCTGCCTTTTCTTCCCCTATACTAGGGGTAGTTTTTCTGCCATTTCTTCTACCGACAGAGAAAAGCTACCAATTTTTCCACCCAAAAAAGAAGGGGATTACCTTGTATCACGATACGGCACCATTGCAGGAACTGTCCGTTCGGAAGTCGAACGAAATGGTCTCTGCAAAATACAAAAGCACCTTATTAGAAAACCAGATCATGACGATTGCTCTGACACGGATCGAGGAACGGGCACGGGATGAAAATGCACCGCTTATGGCAACCTTATATCCCGGGGAACTCAAACGAATCATTGGGGATCCGTCTCACATCTACCGAACCTTAAAGACCGTTTCGAAGACCATGGTGGGTCATACCATGTTTCTGGAAGACCGGCAGGGTAATTTCCATGCCTATGCCATTGTGACCGATGCCGAATATCAGGACGGTGTGTTCCGTGTCAAGTTCAATGAAAGCCTGCGGAATCACATTCTTGGACTGGAGAAGAACTATACGACCTATGAACTGTCCGTGCTGACCGACTTCAAGAGCAATTCTTCCTTCCGACTGTATGAACTGTTGAAAAAGGAAATTTACAAAAGCAGAAAGAACGTCAATAACGGCAGGGTGGATGTGGAATATCGTCTGTCAGAACTTCGCTTTATGATCGGTCTTGCGAACTCGGACGATGCAGGCGTGAAGAATGCCATGGGACGTATGGGCGAGGACATTGACTGGGACGCCCTGTATGACCTTCTGGACAAGAAGGACAAGAAGTATGAAGCGTGGAAGGACATGAGACGGTATGTCATTGAGCCTGCTCAAATCGAACTGGAAGAAAAGTCCAATATCCGATTTGACTTTGACGCTTATCGGAGTGGCAGACGGATCGACCGGATCGTGTTCCATGTCTATCCCAATGTCCCGAGGAATCAGGACATCTTGGACGAGCGACAGGTCCTGATCGAGAAACAGAAGAACCGACAGTTGGAGATCCCACGAGACCTGCCAAAATATCAACCCCTGTATGCCGAATTTACCGGGCATAACGGACTGACCGAAGAAGACATTGACCTTTTGTTGAAGAAGGCGAATGGAGACCCCGAACAGGTACGTTCTGCCATTCTGCTCTGCGACAAGCAGGAGTCCGTGCAAAATTACATGGGTTGGTTGATCCGTTGCATTGAACGGAACTACACCACGACAGAGACCGCCCTTGGCTCAAAACAAACGGCAGAGATCACTCATGCCATGCGAAAGGAAATGACGGAACAGGCGGACAATCTGGCAGCCGTCTTCTGGAAACGCACCAAGGAGCGAAACGGGGAGAAGTTTCAGGCGTTTGTGCAGATGTTGTCGGAACATGGACTGACCTTGGAACTATTTGAAGAAGCGTGCTCCGGCAATGCAGAGTGCGGAGAGCGTTACATTGCATGGACCAAAGGAAAACTAAAGTCGGTTCTGTAAGTAGAAAGAAACACATAAAAAGCGGACACCTCAAAGGAGAGATGTCCGTTTTTGTTATTTGTTCGGTAAAAACTTGTATTCTTTTGTCCACACGGTACCGTCTGCACGAATGGGGTATCCCTTGTTATTGACCAGAAAGTCCATACCATTGTCCGATGTGACTTCGTACCAGTCGTGTTCCTTGTCGCAGGTAAAGGGTTTGACCGTCCAGACGTTTGCCTGTTCTGCCTGCAAGTCGAACGAGGTTTTCGGATGGGCACAGGCAGCCCAGAGCGGGATCAACAGAAACACGGCGGAAAGCATGGCCATGGAAAGAGAAATGCGTTTCCAAAGCACCGAGGAATCCCTTTCTTTTTCCAAGACACCGAAGGCGATACTGTCTGCCATAGCGATAGCAGACAGTACGATAAACAGGATCTTCACGAGAGTTCACGCTTTCTTACTTTCTGATGGTACTTCGGCATCTGAGCTTTCGCAAAGCGAAAGCGAGGAATTAAAGATCGTAGAGCGAATATTGGCATCCATGCCACAATGTCGGTCATGGTAAACCATTCCTCGTGATCGTCCATAAATCCGGGCGGAGTAGCAGAATCGTAGGTAAATCGGGTGATGTACCCGGTTTTGTCCACGCCAAGAACAACCTGCTTGTTTCTCGGGCGTTTGTCTTTTAATAAATGCCATGCTGAGTCCATTATTCTACGTCACCTACACTTTCAGTATCTGCCTTACAGTAAGCGGATTCCTTGGGAGAAATCTGATTGACTGACATACATACGTCATTGTTAAAAATGGCTGTCCAGAGGGTAGAGTCCTTCGAACCGTAGAGGACGATTCGCTGACTGTCAACCCCGGGAATTTCAGAGTAGGTCAGAAGGACACCCTTTCCGCACTTCTTTACCATATCTTCATACTTCACGTTTTCCCCAAAGGTCTGAATGTCCGTAGACTTGACCTTCTTGTTGGGAGCGAAGAGAGAGGTCTGTCCCTTACCAACGACCTTGCCACCGGATACCAGAACGGAGAATCCATACCGGTTTTCAGCGGCTACAAAATCGTACTGCGTGCAGTCCACATCGGACACCTTAGTCTTACTCTTGGCATTGAAGTCCATGCCGACTGCCGAAAGCATTTCCTGTTCGCTCATGCCGACCTTGACCTTGGGGAAGGCCTTCTGCATGGACTGAATCTGTTTCTTCTCCTTGGAGGTCGGCTTGTAGTTGTCCGTCACGGCGGATGTTTCTGTCTGGGCCTCTTGACTCTTCTCCGCCTTCTTTATCTTTCCTGCCAGAAGAATAGATGTCATAGCAAAGCCAATGGTCAGGATACAAAGAATCACAATGGCAAGCTGACGCTTGTCGATTCTGACCTTCTTCTTGGTTTCGGGGGTCTGGGGTTCCATCATAAGCTCCATAATTTGTTTTCCTTTCTTTTTGTGAAAATTACATTAAAATTGAGTGGAACGCATCGTTTGTGGCGGGTTGTTCCTCTTCTTTTGCTGCTTCCTGCATCCGAAGATATTTTTGTTCTTCTTCGTAGTTGTACTTATAAATCAGCTCGTAGTTGTAGTCGTGCGTCTGGTCGTTAAATCCATGGATTTCCAAGATGGTTCGTACCTTGTAGCCTTCCATGTAAACGACCGTGTCCATGGACGCAAGCATTCGTCTGGCATCTTCGAAACTGTAATCCGAACCATACTTTACAAGGTCGGCCAGTTTGTTCATGGTCTCGTAGGCATTGGTCGAGTGAACGGTGAGTGCTGCATAGCCACCGGCATTCAAAAGAGTCATGACGGAACGCATTTCTCCGCCCTTGACCTCACCGATGATGAATTCATTACAGCCTTCGACCAGAGCCATCTGGCCCAAGTCCTGCAAGGTATAGGGGCGATTGCCGTCATATCCATGGGTAACGTGCTTGAACATAAATCCCGGCTGATTGGTAAACAACTCATCATTTTCCTGAATGACCAAGGTCTCACGGGTCTTTGGAATGTGCTCAATGAAGGCATTCAAGGCGGTGGTCTTGCCACTTCCGGGCTCTCCGGCGAACACGATCCCTTTGGAATACTTGGCACGGTTTCTCAGATAGTCTGCAATCTGCGGAGTCATCATGTGGTTCTGCTTTGCCGTACATAAGTCCGCAAAGGTGGGTTTCACCTTCGGAATTTTTCGGATATGGAGATACGGATAGTCCACCGCATTGACCATGGGATCGGAAATAACGAATCGGAGAATGTAATTTTTGTCATGTGCGTCAGCAAAGGTAATGACCGGAGTCCGACCGAATTTCATCTTGTTCCGAATGCAGATGGCCGACACAAACATTTTGAGGTCATACTCGTTTTCAAAGCATTCCGAGGAATTGTATGCCTTGCCCTTGATCCGGACACGAATATCCTTCGGTCCGCAGACCTTAATATCGGTCGTGTCGGGATTATCAATCAACGGCTGTAAGACGTAGTATCCGAAAACTGCCGTGTGCAGTCGGGTCAGCATGACACGCTCATCGGATTCATAAGAGCAGATGATCGGGTGCAGTCTGGCAATGTCGTTGTGCAGTCTGGTATAGAATTCCTTGTCGGAAATTTCCCCGGACTGGCAACGATCGAAAAATAGGGATTCTGTCGTTTCGTAGTAGTTCAACATCTTATGGAAGATGTCATTGAACTGCCGTTGGTTGATATGGATTCGAGTCTGGATATTCGAATTCCGAAACTGAGCCATACTGGTATCAAACAGAATCGCTTTGTCGTCTTCCTGTGTCCGTTCCTTTCCCTGATCGGGAGCATAGGGAAGGTTCTTTTCTTCCAGAGCGTTGAGATAGGGGAGTGTCCGACTGGCTTGGGTCTTCTCGTAATTTTCTTTTGTCAAGATACACCACCCTTTCGATATTGTTCGATAAATGCCTGCTTCTTTGCCCGGCTGAACGGATTGGACTTCCAGTCGTCCATCTTCTGCCGTAACAGGTCATGGTAGGCAACGAGGAATTGTTCCCGTGTGAGATAGGTCCGGCAGACGTTCCATAGGTCATCCATCGAAACCCCGCACCCGACATAGGCTTCCTGAAAACTATGCTTTGTGTCGTAACTCAAGCGGAGGGTGTTGCCCGTTTTGAAAGCAAATGCAACCAAAGTTATCAATCCTTTCTATTTTCTCTACAGTTCTTCTATGGATAAAAAATTAAGAAGAAAACAGGATTTCTGAAAATTGGTTGAAAAATTTTTGGATGATAAATTTGAGCAAAAGAAAAGACCTACCAAACAGAGTTCTCTGTCAGTAGGTCTTGTTTATTTACCGCTCTATTTCGTAATCCGGTTCATATCCCCGCATACTGCAAATATTATCAAAAACCTCTTCCGGTAACTGACGGATAATGTCTTCGTCTCTTGGTAGTTGTAAAGCCGTTGCCATGCTAATATAATCTGCTACCGCTTTGTTAAACCCGTGAAGGTTGAATTTGATACCGAAATAGTTCTCCCATTCTTTCAGTTGATCGTATGCCTGAACCAAATGACGAACACCGTCTTTGACATTAAAATCGTCTTCAAAATGGATAACATTTCTTCGATCCCAATCGCCTGCATCACCTTCCATTTCATATTCAAGAATCTTCTTTGCCTGCTCTTTTAATTCGGGATGCTGCTTTGCCACTTCCACATGAATGCCATATCCGCAAAGACCGAAATGTTCTTCACCCCATCTTCTTGTCAGGTTACTACAAGCAAATCGTTCATCGAACAGTCTGGCAAGGCTTCCATCGTCCTCATCAAAATCCATCATCTCCCATGCCAAGTCTTCCTGAAACTTACGCAATTTTTCAGGATGGTTCTTCTTTATATCAGATTTCAGAATATCAATCACCGTTTTGCTGTACTGATCCATAAATGTCTCTCCTCTTGAACCGAATTGGTTTTCTTATTTCTATCCCTTCTATGCGTAAATTTTATGGAAAAATGCGGAAGTACAAAGTAAGGGAAATCAGCGAACTTTCCTTATTTTTACGCATAGAAAGGGTGTAAAGAAAAACGGCGTCTGCTGCCTGACGCAGACGGGTCAAGGTTGATCCGATAAGGATGGAAAAGGAGAAATAGAAATCTATGAGAAGTTCTAGTGAACTCACACCGCAGGCTTTTTGCGGGAAAAATCAGAACACCAACCTGACGGCACACAAGGAATTTATTATCCGTGCTTCTGCCGTCAAGGAAGTATGGAACATGGTGCTTGCAGGAGATCTGCCAAACGATGAGCAGGAAATCCGGGACGAACTGGCATCCGCTTTTGAGATGCGTGGCATCGTCTTTGAGCAGCAGTATCAGAAACAGGGCATTATCAATATGTATGCAGGTCTGATTCATGACTACTGCAACTGGGAACAGAGAAATGTCATTTTACCCGAAATGGCAGACCCGACCAATCCTTCTTCTCCCCTGTTGTTTCCCGACTCGCACGGGAACATGGTCGATAATGTCGTGACATGGCTAGACGGAAAACCCATCCGTGCCGTGTGTGACTACATCACAAAGAACGGAAATGAGGTCACGATCGTGCGGGAGCACACCGGTCGAACCAAGGCACAGAAAGACATTTCCCAGATGGATGAGATCTATCCTTTGATCCTGTTGGGAAAGAAGCTCTATCCGAATGCCAAGATCCGTGTCGAAGAGAACTTCCTTCGGAATCAGAGTTCGAAAGAGGATAAGTTTGCACAGGAACATCAGTTTTCCTATGAGCCGTCCGAAGAAGAACTTCGTGCTGCTCACAGGCTTCCCCGGTCCTATCCGCAGAGACGGCACGTCATTTTAGACACCCCGGAACTGGAAGCCGAGCTTGTCGAGCACTATGACGAGAGCATGGAAAATGAGGTCTTAGACGGGGAAAATTGTAATGACTGTCCGAGATACAACATTTGCCACTATACCGAACCGCCCATTCCACGGACGACCGATGTCAATATCCGCCCGTTCTCGGAAATTCAGATGAACGACAGTCAGCAGGCCGTGGTCGAGAACGATTCCGGAATCAGCCGCGTCAATGCCGGTGCAGGATCCGGAAAGACCATGACGGTTGCCATGCGGAATGTCCGGCTTTTACAGAACGGCGTGTTACCCGAGAATATCTTAAACATCACCTTTACCAATGCAGGTGCAAGTGAAATGAAGGAACGGATCAAGCGGTACGCTGCCTTCTCCGGTGTAGATGTCGATTTTGATAAGTTGCGGGTACAGACCTTTAATTCCTATTGTCAGGACTTGATTTCGGAATATTATGAGGAGCTTGGATATACCGCTCCGCCAAGACCCTTACAGCCGGATCATGAAATCCGTGCTGCCATCATCAATGACATTCTGGGAAAGTACCCGAAGATCAGTTGTTGGGCGGGGTCTTATGAACGATTCCAGAGCACGACCTCCTTCTTCAATGCGTCTGCCTTGGATAAGTGCAAAGACGTCTTCACCCGAATCAAGGAAGGCGATAAACTGGGTTCTTTTACGAGAGACCGGAATCCTTGGCTGAATCCGGTCACATCGCCCATTAAGTTTACCCGTGGCGACTTGGACAACATCTTTCTCATGTATGACGAGTATAACAACACCTTAAAGGCACACAATCTGGTGGAGTTTGCCGACCAGATCAAGGGCGTACAGGAACTGGTACACCTGCATCCGACCTTATTCGACACCATCGGATTTGAGCATATCATGGTCGATGAATTTCAGGACACCGACTTTCCACAGGTTCAGCTCTTACAGGAATTAAAGGAGTCGGCAAAGTTCAAGTCTTTGATGTGCATTGGCGATGACAGTCAGGCCATCTTCGGATTCCGTCATACCAGTCCGGAGTACATGATAAACTTTGGCCGGTATTTGGGCGAAGGAAATGAAGCGGTCGGCTATACCTTCAACGACTTCAACATTCTGGAGAATTACCGGAGCACCGGGAACATCATTCAGGGAGCAAACGCCGTCATTGACCTGTCCGACAACCGAATTGATAAGACCCTGACTCCGACCCGGGAAGAGGGTGCACCGGTTCTGGTGAACGGATGCTACACCGAGAAACAGGAATACGAAACCGTTGCACAGAAAATCAAAGACATGGTCGACCATGGAACCGACCCTGCCGACATCTCCTTTTTGGCATCGACCGGAGCACAGTTACAGAAGATGGCAGACGCTCTGACAAAGATCGGTGTTCCATCCATCTTAATGAACCCGATTCCATACAGTCAGAACAGCCGTTGTGCAGCAGTCGCATCCTTCTTTGATTCTTACCTGTACCGTACCACACAGGGCGTTGCCGACTATCTCAATGCGAAACTGCACGGTGGTTTGATGGATGCAAGCAATGAACAGATCGAAGACCAGATCAAGACCTTTACCGAGGAACATCTGGGCGAAGAGCCGAGCGTGGAAGATTTCCTTTCTATGTGTGATGAACTGGACCCCGATCAGACAGATGAGTGCTTTCAGGACTTTCTGGACACCAAACTTCGTCCCTGTAAGTCTATGGATGAACTCATCAATTTGTTCGATGCCATTCGAAAATATGGTCAGTCCTCCAAGTTCAAGCGGGAAAAGCAGTATGACGGTGTTGCCCTGTCCACCATCCATTCCGCAAAGGGCAGAGAATGGTGTCATGTCTTCTATACGCTTGACAACTTCGATTCTCCTTCCTTCCGTCACATGGCAGGGTGTCACAACGAAGCCATGGAAGAAAAGTACCGTCTGTGGTTCGTTGCTGCATCGAGAGCCAGAGATACCTGTGAATGTGTCGGCACATACACGACCAAGGCCAATCCTGCCAAGGGCGAGTACAATCTGAACGGATTCTTAAAAGAAGCCTATAACGTGGTCGGAAGACCCTTCGGATTCAATTCCATGAGCCTGTGGGCGGAGATTTCGAGAGAAAAGCAGGAAGCAAAAGAACAGGCAGAACGGGTTGCCGAGCGGAGCAGAGAACGTGCCCTGACCCGTGGAGCAAGACAGAACGACCGACTCTGGCCGGACAATCCCAATGAAAGGCAGACACCTCTGAACGGAAGAGTGGAGGGCTATCAGCCCATGACTCCAGAGCAACGGGCACACGTTATGGACCATCTGTCATTTGAAGGGCAGATGTCGATTGACGACTACGTTAACGAGCAGAACTGATCGGAAAGGATTACCGCTATGGTACTTTTTAATGGAGAAGCACAGAAATATACACCCAAGCATATCAAGAATGACAACATCGTGATCGACATTTTGTCAGACCGGCTGTTGGAAGAGGTTTTAGGATTCATTGAACAGGGAGAACCCCTGCCGGAGGGAACGACCGTCAAAGCCTTCCATCGTTCCGATCAGGAACCGCATTATGACATCGACAATCCGATCTTAGAGGACGGTGTCTTATACGATAATACATATCTGACCGAGGAAGACCTGATCGAAATGGACGATGACTTCTACGAAGAGCCGGATCTTTTGACGAGGTATCGCCCCTTCCGAAACGGGGTACTGGAACGGCAGCATAGTTTTTCTTCCTTTACCCCGGAGAAGAAGACATTGACCGATGAGATTCAGGACGCTCTGGGGATCCTGCCTACGCTGATGAACGTGTCCGAACCCATTCGGGAACGGATCCGCCTGTCGCAGGTTGGAAATGACCTGTTCTGGCATTTCAATGATGATGAGGGACGTATCTCTTCCAAAAACCGCTATCCGGACGTTGACACGATCCGATACTACGACAAATTCACCCCGTATGAGAAACGGATCGTTACCGAAGGACATATTCATCCACGGAAGTTTGTGGAATTAAAACGAAAGATCGAAGAAGAACGACCGGGATACATTTTAACCAAACAGGCGTTTGACCTGATGAAGGATAAAGAGAGCAATTACTATATCAGCGGAACAACGCCCATCGTAACCGTTGGTTCTTCCCTGTCTCTGGAAGACGTCCGAAGGGCGTTACTATATCCGTCTATGGAAGTTCAGCACGCAAACGAAATGGATGAGTGTGTCAATAAGGCGGATGCAGAGTTCAAGCGAATCATTGGCCGATCTCCACGGGTCTTACGGGAATATGTCGTTTCTCATTGCATGAGAGAAGGACACGTCCTGTCAGATGACGAAATTCGGAAAATGGTCGCCGACTTCTCTCTTCCGAGCCTGAGTAAGGTGGCACGGATGCACAACTTTGCCCTGTATGCCCTTGCCGACAAAATCCGTTTTCAGGAAACACCGAAGGAACACATTGAAGCCTTTGCAACATTCCTTGACCCGAATAAGATAAATCTGTATGAAAAACGAGGGTTCTTTACATGGTACAACGCTCATAAGGACATGAAAACGGCAGAACTGATGACGGTCATGGAATCCATTGACGACATTAAGGAATTCGGCGAAAACAAGTCCGTAACAGAACTAATCTATGACATCAGGCAGAACCGTGGGAAACAGGATGCGGAAAGGTTTAAGAACAGTTACCGCATTGATTTTGCAGATACCGACCTTTCCATCCGTGGACGAAACATTGAAGTGACGGACGGCAAGTACACCATTCTCATGTTGGATGCGAAGGACTACCGAAATCTTCTGGTCGGCTATGATACGCATTGCTGCCAGAGATTCGATGAAGCGGGCGAGTCCTGTGTCCGTGACATTATCACCAGTCCGACCTCCGGAATCACGGCGATCGTCCGAAACCGTGACATGAAGGACGGACAATGGGTTTCCGGGAAATGTCTGGCACAGGCCTATACCTGGGTCAATGAAGAGCATAGCACCATCGTGTTCGATAACATGGAGTTTGCAGACGACCGGAAGGTGTCGGAATTCTCTGACCTGATTGCGATGTGGGCGGAGCGAATGCCTTATCAGAACGTACACGTTGGCACGGGCTATAATCAGGGCATGACCGGTTGGGGCATTCGTGTTCCAAAAACGGTTGCCAAGCCCACCTTGTACGATGGCGATTCTCTGTATAGCGACTATCACGAAAACGCACGAGCCTTGAAGAATAACGGTGCTATGATGCTTGCTATCAAACACCCCGAAAAGCTCCATGTCAGCGAGAGAGCACTCATTCCGTCACGCTATGACCTTTTGATGAAACCGGAACTGGCGTGGTTGTCCCATGTGGTTATGCCACTACCCAGTCGGTTACATCTGGGGCAGGCATTCCTTTCTGATCCGGACAACAAGGACATTCAGATGCGAGCAGTTCGGTTAAACGGTGAAGCCATTAAGTTCATTGAACACCCTGACCTTACGGTTCAGCAGGAAATCGTGCGGTGTCACCCGGAACTCATTCCTTCGATCCAGAACCCCGACCCGTCCATCTACAATATCCTTTTGGAACAGAATCCCAGAGCCATTCTTACCATGGCACACCCGTCTAAGGAAGCATGGCAGATTGCCCTGTCGAGAAACGGACTGTTACTGAAGAACTGCCCCTATCGGGACAAGGACTTGGTCTTATCCGCCGTACGGCAGAACGGCATTGCCATTCAGTTTGCGGGGAATCTCCAGAACGACCCGGAAGTGCAGATGGAAGCCGTAGAGCAGAATTCGATTGCCTACAAGCACATTCAGAACCCGACCGAAGAGGTGACGATTCTGGCTGCCGAAAAGAATATCGACAATATCAGCAAAGAAACCGACCTGCCGATCCTCATGCAACGGGAACTGGTCGAGGACAATCCCACCAATATTCTGAATTTTAAGGACAAGGCAGACCCGAGCGTGGTGCTTTTGGCTTTGAGTAAGAACGGACTGTTACTTCGGAATTTCCGTCAGGCAGACGAAGAAATGCAGATGACTGCCGTGCAGAACAACGGTCTTGCCATTCGATATATCCGTACCCCAAGCATGGATCTGCTTAAAGCAGCCTACGAGAGCAACCCCCGTTCTCTTCGGTATATGCGGATTACACCAAACCAGAAGGCAGAACTCCTTCGGGAAGTCGAGGAAGGCGAAGAACTAAGCCGTTAACAAAGGTGACTTACAAAAGGACGGGCAGGTAAAGTTCGACCTTCGGTCATTAACTCTGACCCTTTGCTTTGCAAAGGCTCAGAAACTGCCTGTCTCTTTTTGTACTGAGAGAAATACACGAATATGAAAAGTCATCTCCGTATGAATTTGGGGGTATGGACATCGAAATGGTATAATGAAATTGTAAGGAAATATAGTTACGTTTGAAAATGTATTGAGGTGGATTTATGGAAATGTTATTGGCTGTATTCATGGTTTTGAAAGCATTGTTTTGGGGAATTGTATATACCTTTGCGTATAAGACGCCACGGACGATTGCCCTTTCTATTCTTATTCCTGCTGGCGTTTATGGTCTCCTTTCGGCAAGCCATGTAGGAAATATGACAACGGCGATGATGGCTATTTTTGCCCTGCTTTTGTATTACAGTATCGAGTTTCATTTCTTTACCAAGGTTGCGATTTTTGCGTTGGGTATGCTTGTCGTATTCATCACAAGTTTTACCATTATCGCTCGGACATGGAATGCAAACGAGGACGCTGTAGACATGGATACTGTTTACCCTGTTATCGGTCAGATCATAGACCAGTCGCAAACAGATAAAAAACTCAATCCTGTCAATTCGATAAAGAAATTTGCAGTCGTTGGTATGACGGCAGACGCTTACCATTATGGTGTGTCTGATGCTGAACACCCTGAGCTTTTAACTTCTCCTGTCTATGCCAATCCAAAGTATGCCAAGGAACGGGTATTACTGGAGAAGTACAAGGCATTGGAAGATAAGAAGAATACGGAACTGAACGCTTTACGGCAAGACGAAAGGTCGGACTGGTTGAAGACGTATGTGAACAAGCCAGTCGCTTATGCCGTCCAAGAAATCGGCTTTTGTTTCCGCTTTGCGTGGATGGAGCTTGCACCACTCTTCCTGCTCCTCGGCGGGATTACGGTTGGTCTGGACGTGCTTTTGATATTTCTGCTTTGAACTTTGGGAGGGTTTCATGAACGTTTATCTTGTGGTCTTTTGTATTGCATTCCTCATTGCCATCTACCGTGTGGTTCGTACCTTCTTGGTTCAGCACGGTGTGGAACATGGCATGACCGAGCATGAAGCTCAAAGGCGGTATGACAACCTCTTCTCCCTGCTTTGGATACGCCATCGGGAGAAACGGAAGAAACAACAAACGAAGGTATCGGACAAACCATTAGACGTACCCAAGACCGAGCCAGAGACACCCAAACGGGTACAAACTCGATGGACGTCCATCGGAACAAAGGTTCGGAAAGAACGCTAAAGAACAACCCCTTGCATCCTACGATGTGAGGGGTATTTTTTTGCCTTTTTCTGCAACTTCTTCCCCACTCAACTTGACGTATTATATAATGATATGCTATTATATAACTATCAAAGGAAAAGAGAAAGAGAGGACAGAAGATGTATTTTATTCGGGAAGAACGGGATAACGGACAAGTTTTTATCCATAGATATAACAGATACAGAAAAGAGGAAGAAGTTCTTTATTTTGCAGACCATATGTGGGAGCAATACATCTCTGACAATGAGAAAAGCCACATCACATCCTTCTGCCTGATGGAATCTGAGCCTTCGCAAAGCAAAGGCGAAGAATTAAAGACCGAAGGTCGAAAGTCAGAAGACCCTGACGGAAACGATGGCAGAATAGTGAAACGGTACAAGGGAAACGACCGTTTACACGATGGAAAGGAAAAAGAATTATGATGACAATTACCTGTTCCGAAGCGGAAAAAGAGTGGTTGGAAAAGCTGATGATCGAAAGCGAGCATTGTGACCTTGATTGTCATTGTGACCTGTTAGGCGACACCAGTAAAACAAATATGCGTCACATCTGCAAGGAGTGTATCGAAGAGAACGTAGACTTCGAGATCGAGAGGTAGAAAGGACAAAGCCCATGAGGTACGGTGTCTATCAATGTAAAGAAACGAAATGTACAACCTACTGGGCATTCTCCTCGGATATCTGTGAAGAAGCAGAAAAAAGGGGATTTATGAAGGTAAAAGAGACAGAAACGGAAATGGAAGCCATTCAGGAAGCGAGACGATTAAACGCCCTGATAGCAAATCAGAAAGGAAGACATTGAAATGTTCAAGTACGGTATGCGACTTCGCCCATTTTCCATTGGATGTCAGCCGATGGCAGGATTGCTGAAAGTGGAGGAGGATCCGACAGGGGACTACTGGAACATCCTCTACTATGCCGACCCGCTGAACGACCATGAGCAGGACGGATTTGAACTGGACTATCTGGGAGAGGAAAGGGAGAAGGATGACTACGACAGATAACAGATTGATTTCCTGTAATGAGAGAATGCCAGAGCACAACGAACGGTATGAGGACAGGACACGCAAACACTATCTCATTCTGGACGAATATGGAGACTTCCACGTTGCTTATTACACAAGCATCGGATGGATTCCAACAGACGGTTTCCATATCACAGACAATGAAGTGGAAGTAATCGCATGGATGCCACTACCGGAGAGACTGGAAATAGAGAGGGAAGAAAGATGACGAAAGCAGAAATGATGGATTCACTCAATCGGGCAAAAACATTATTAAAAGCCACAAAAGACCTGTTAGAGAAACAGGAAAATTCTTATTATGTTCTGAATTTATTAGAAGAAACCGTTTTCTATGATGGGGCAGAGTGTGATGGCACTTGTTTGAAAGACGATATAGACGATTGGTTCGATGAATTAGAGGAGCAGACAAAAACGGAGCCTAGGGAAGAGGAGAGGGGAGAAAGATGACGAGAGAGGATGCAATCAACAGAGTTCAGGGGTATTTGACCGATTATCTTCCAGTCGAAGACCTTGACGAATTGGAAGAAATTATCAAAGCTCTAAAGCAAAAGCCAAAGTGGATTTCTTGCAACGAACGACTTCCGAAAGAATCTGGTAAATATTTGTGTACATTCGGTGGGACGAATCTTACAGGAATTGACTCATATACTACGGAATCCTATGCGAAAACAATCTTTGATGTTGCCGAAGAATGTGATATTGGTTGGCAGTCAAAAAATGTAATAGCGTGGATGCCGTTACCGATTCCGTACAAAGCAGAACTGGAGAGATGAAATGACGATTGACGAAGCAATTCAAAGATATGTCGATAATGCCGAATATGAACGTACTCACGGAAACTTACAAGGGTTTTTGGAATTCACGCAGTTGGAGAAGTGGCTAAAAGAATTAAGAGCTTATCGAAAGATAGATGATCGCTTGAGGGCAGAAAGTAAGGAACGAAATGACAAGTGAAGAATCAAACGCAAGACGGATATGCTGCCCTATGTGTGACAAGAAGAAGTGTGACAGAGAAGCGGATGACTGCGATGTAAAAATTTACTTGGAAAGCAGGAAAGGTGAAGAAGAATGACCATACAGAAGAAGGCAATCGAACAACTGGAACGGATCAGCAACCATTTAGCTTCCATCGGAGAAAAAGAAGACTACACCGATGTGGCCATTCAAGCCTTAGAGCAGACAAGATGGATTCCTTGCAGCGAACGACTGCCGAAAGAAAACGAGTATGTGGACAATGTAAGAAAACATTATCTCGTACAGAACGAGTACGGAGATATGTTCGTTGCAAGCTATATCAAGAAGGACTATTGGGAAGAGATTTATCACATAGGACCTGTTACCGACAAGATTGTAGCGTGGATGCCGTTGCCTGAGAGGTATCAGGAGAGAGAAAAAGAGGAAGAAGTGCATGAGTATTCTGACAAATCCCTCTGACACACTTACGCTCAAAACAATGTACAAGTGTCAGAAGAAAACAATTCGTTTTCACACCTCTTCCATCGTAAGGACGGGAGGGGAGAGTGGAATCGAACTGACCGAACGGTGCAAGAATTTCTTGGACGAACTAAAAAAGGATGGAAACAAGATATGGCAGATATAGACGAGAGATACATAATCAACATCTTAACCACATTGGATAATCTCAAGGATGAGTATGGCGATACGTTTTCCTCTGCTTATCCGGAAGAAGCCAAGCTGATCGAAGACGCTCTTTACTTGTATTACGACAAGGTTAAAGAGGAAAGGGGAGAAGAAAAGATATGAGCGACTTAATCAAAGAGACGGTCTTTTATAAAAAAATCACCAGTAGGATCTATGACGATGGTAAGCCGCTATGCAGGCATGAAGTTACAGAAGAAGAAATCAATATCATTACTTGCAAAGAGTGTAAGTATTGGAACAGGAAGGAAGGGTATTGCAAGCATTTATCTACCAAAATGGGGTATTTAGAGGATGAGTGCTATCTGGTATGTACAGATGCAGACTTCTTTTGTGCAGATGGAGAAAAGAGGGAATAAGGCATGAGTGTTCCAATCAATGAACAGGAGACGACCTTTGTTTTCAAGCGGAATAGCGACAAAGCGACGATTCACTCCTCTGACGAAACCGTACTTGCAAAACTGCATGAGTTTGTGAAGAAAAACCCGAACGAATGGAAACTGATCGATCAGGTCAAAATAGGCGAAGAAATCGTCAGCGAAACGTTCGAGTGTCCACGAAAGGAAGGAAATAAAGTATGAAGTATGTGGCAATTTTAGATAGCCTTGATGAATTATCAGAAGAAGCAATCGAACAGATGAAGAACGTAGTTTTTTCCGGTGGCGGTGAACAAGCCCCGTGGTGCTTTGACATTACAAGTATTGAGAAGGTCAAAGAGGAAGTCAAAGAGGAAAGAATAGAGGATAAAGGAGAAGAAAGAGTATGAGTATTTCTACAAGAGAGCAAGAAACAACAGTTGTTTTTGAACGTAATTCCAAAAAGGCAACCATTTATACCTCTGACGCAACAATGCTTACAAAATTACACAAACTAATGGAGAAAAACCCTAAAGAATGGAGACTAATTGGTAAGGGAAGATTAAACGGAGATATAGTTAGCGAGACTTTCGAGTGCCCGAAGAAATTGATTAGTTTTAGAACGTCTACGACTTCAAGAGTGATGACGGAAGAACAGAGAGAAGCGGCCGCCGAACGTCTGAAGAAATGGATGAAAAACAAGCGGTACGAGAAGGTAGAGGACATTTAACTATGAAGATTCGGATTGTGGTATATGATAGATGTAAGTATGAATACAATTCCAAAGTTGTCTGGATAGACACTCAGGAGATTACACGCTTTAAGGTGAAGCAAATCCCGAAAGAAGAGATCTTAAAAGAGACCAGTTTCGATAGTGTGGATCCTTTGGATGAATATTTAATTCTCGATTGGAGCAATGGGGGGAACAAGTACCTATCGAAACAGTTTTGTTGATATTTTTGCATATTGATATAATTGATATAATGGAGAAAAGTTCATTGTAACGATTGACAATAATTCATAGAGTATATGCTGACCTAACGGCGAACGGGGGAAAGAAAGGAAGGAAAATCACATGAGTGATTGTATGGAATACAAATCGAACAACGGATATATAGGCCGAATGTACGGCAAGTCATCCCTTTCAATCTTTGATGCAAACGGGAAAGAAGTATTCCATACAGGGTTTCGGAAATGCAATAGTTTGACAGAGTTACAGGAACAAGTAGATGAATTTCCAAAATTCTTAGCCGTAATCGGTAAAAGACAATAATCAGCAAAAGGCAATAGAAAGGAACAATAATGCAGAAAATTATCAGGGGAAAACGATATAATACAGAAACCGCACACCTTTGTGGGGACCGGGAATTCGGTGACACCCCAGAGGAACGTGCCTACGAAGCCTTATTCCAGAAGCGGACCGGGGAATTTTTCCTGTACGGATCTGGTGAATCAAAGTCCAAGTATGCCAAGGAAGTCAGTCTGAACAACTGGGCGTATGGGGAAGAGATTATTCCCTTGACCGAGACACAGGCAAAGGAATGGGCAGAAACCCATCTGTACCCGGTAGAGTACCAGAATCTCTTTACCATCAAAACACCGACCGACCCCGGGAAGAAGATCCAGTCCTTCTCCCTGTCCGGGGATGTGATCGCAAAGCTCACACAACTGTCAAGGAAACACAAGATGTCACGATCCAAGATCATCGAGGATTTGGTTCGGAAGGCAGACTGATTCCTTCCAAACTTGGAACTAACTTGGGACTAACTTGGAACTAACTCGGAACTGAAAATAGCGGAAAACGTCTCAAACATCGTCTTTGTTGACTCTAACTTGGGACTAACTTGGAACTAATTGCGACCAGATTACGACCAGATTATGACTAATTGCGACTAGATTGACTAGGTTGCAATTAGTATTAGGAGAGAAAGCATGGTAGAAAAGAAAATAGACTTTTGTACAAAATGCAGAAAAGAAACAAAATATTCCTTCACGAAGAAAGGCATCGTAAAGAATATCGAAGGCAGGGACTACTGCTTTTTCGTTACCGCAGCCATCTGTAAAGAGTGTGGTGCGATGATGAGTCCTCCGGGCCTGATCGACCAGAATGTTCGGGAAGTCGAGGAACAGTATCAAAAAATGCAGGAACGTATCTGACTTTCACCTGTTTGATGTTAGAATGTCTGAGCTTTCGTATAACGAAAGCGAAGAGTTAAAGACCGAAGTTCGACCTACGGTCGTTAACTCTTCGTTATCGCTCTGCGATAACTCAGAAGGTCGAACTTAGATTAACAGTTCACTCCACACCTCTTTACTTTATGTAAATGTGCCAAACGGAGAGACTTTTTTTTGATTTCAGGAGAACTAGAATGGATAAAAAAGAATCGATCGTCAGAGTTAAGACGTGGGAACGTGTCACAATAGACGGATACACGTTCACAGTTAAGGTGTTTTTCATCAATCACCAAATCGACAAAATACAGTTGGTTCCTATTCTGGAAAGGAAGGATCCGGGGTATCCCGATAAAGAATATCAGGAAGAAAAGAAGAAAGTGACAGATTCTTTTTTGCGTTCCAAACTGGGTAATCCTTCCAAAGAGAGCAAATCTGTCCTGTACTACGAATTTGACTGGGGCAGCGTTTCATCGGTAGCGTTTTTAAGTGGGCGGAATGAATACGCGGGTGGATTTATCGACATTTGTATGTAGTTAGTATATATTTGTCAAATCAAAGAGAAAGCGGCTTTCATCCCACAGGCAAGCCTGTGGGTTTTGCGCCGCTAATCCGCTAATTATAACCAGTAAAACAGTCTGAGAAGTACACTCTCTTTTTGAAGTCTCCGAAACTCCTGATAGTTTGGATTTGCTTGTAACTTCAAGAAAAGAGCGTCCGTATCCTCTTTGGAAACAACGGGGGCTGTATCTATTGTTGCACTAGAAGTCTTTTTCATGTTTTGTCTGTTTCCTCTTCTTCATCAATTATTTAGCCAACGATTGGTCAATTTTTCTCTACCTTTTCTATGCGTAAAATCTTATACAAATGACAAAAAAAGAGAGTACGATTAGGTACTCTCTTTCGTTTGGATCCATGTTACTGGGAAAGGTTCGAGAAGAACTGGTTCATGAGCTTGGCCGTGTTCGGACAAGCCTGAGCGAACGTGTCGGGATGTAGGACATACTCGGTAAACGCTTCCTCAAACCATGTTGCCGGGTCTGAGGTTTCTGTCATGGTATTGTCGACTCCGCTGATCTGATTACTCTCTGATATTGTGTTTTGCCAGTCAGGTTCATTAGACCACTTCTTCAGGTCATTGATCTGTTTGGCAAATTCCGTCATGATCTCTGTCTGGATCAGGTTGTCATTTGCCACGGTGTCCTGATTGACATAGATGGTTCTGGACGTGAGATCGGAACATACCGTTGCTCCATTGGAGCTACTCGGCATAGCGTCTGTGGTTACAATCTCGATCGAACCGCCTGCGGATTCAAAGGTCTGCCGTATCGACTGCGGAATGGTCTGATAAGCCGACTGAACGGCTACATTGGCGTTGTTCTTTTTCTCCGCATCTGCCTTGGCTTTTTCCGCTTCCTCGGCTTTTCTTTGTTCCTCGATTGCCAGTTGACGCTGACGTTCCTCTTCCTCCTGTCTGGCCTTTTCCTCGGCGGTCTTTCTGTTCACGAACGATGTCAGAAGGTCGTTCAGCGTATTGGAATCCCGATAGGCACTTTTATACTTTCCCTTTGCCATGTCGTCTGCAATCGTGGAAATAAGCGTGTTCTTCTCTGCAAGGACCTCGCTATCAGTATAATATCCGTCATCGCTCGGGAATTTGGACAGCGTATTCGCCTTTTCTGCAATGCCCTTGGAATTCCGATATGCCCAGAGAATCGAAGAGTAGGCATTGACCGGGTCTTTCTGTAACAGTTCTTCATACGTTTGGTTGGCAGAGTCGGACTGGATCGTTTCGGTCAGCAGTCGTTCTCCTGCGATTCGATATGTTCCTTCCTTGGGGTCAGAAAGCTTCGTAAATCCGTATGCGGCTAATGGATTCTCCCGTTTTGGTACGATCGTCTTTTTTTGTTCCGGTTTCTTTGGTTTCGGTTGATTGGTCACCATACCAAGGAACGCCCCCAGAGCCAGACATGGCACGATCAGGACTGCAATGAGCGTTTGTTTCGTAGTAGACTTCATTGGTTTTCATCCCCTTTCGTCAATGCTTCCGATTCTGAGTCTTTACTTCGTAAAGACGAAGCGTTAAAGTTCGTAGAACGAACTTCTGAGCCATTGCGTAGCGATGGCGAAGAGTTAAAGTTCAAAGAACGAACTTCAGTAAGACTCTTGTCATTGAGATTCCCGAAGATTTCGGAAAGCTGTTTTCTCGTGTCCGATCGTGTGTTCGTGTTCTGGATTTCTTCCATGTCCCTTGTCAACTCGGCTACGAAATCGTTTTTGTCTTGGTCTGTGCCCTTAAATGCTTTTGCCTTTTTCAGCACCTCGTTTTCCATCGCTATATCGTCTCGATAGTCCTTGACCGTATAGCCCTGTTGAATGACCTCGTTTGAGAAGTAATAGGGGAGCGGTTCATTCTCGTGCGGAATCGTAAGGTTCACTTTCAGCTTTCCCGTTCCTGCTGCTTCAAAATGAGCCGGTTGTTTTCTATTGACCAAATTCTGCATGACGTCTTTCCAGAGATAAGCCGGAGCGACCGAGGAGATCTGTCCGTCCATGCTTTTGGCATCATCACGTCCCATCCAGACGGAAGCGGTATAGTAGGGCGTGTATCCTGTAAACCAGACATCCTTGGTACTATTCGTTGTTCCGGTCTTTCCGGCAGAATCAATGTCGCCTTCGATCGGGCCTGCTTTCCTTGCCGTACCTTCCGTCAGTACGCCCTTCATCAGGTCTGCCATCTGGTCAACCGTGTCCCGGGAATAAACCTTCACTTCATCGGGTTCTTCATAGATATTGGTGCCGTTCATGTCAAGAACGCCTGTCACACAGGTCGGGAATCGGTAATATCCCTGATTGGTAAAGGTACTGTAAGCCGAAGCCATCTCCACGGGATTTGTACCATAGGTCATACCGCCGAGAGCAGTCGAAAGGGAATTGTCCTCGGGGGAAAGACCGCCAAAATACATTTTCGACAAAGCGTCCATTCCTGACGAAACACCGATCTTGGCAGAGAGCCAGTAGGCAGGACCGTTCATGGAACGGATCAGAGCCGTGTACAAGTCCACCGGAGCACCGCCAAGAGCAAGGACATTCTTACTATGCTTGGCAACGGACACCGTGACATTGGTGAGCTTGGAAGCTCGGTTATAGCCCCGGTCAATCGCAGGAGCGTAGACAAACAACGGCTTCATGGTAGACCCCGGCTGACGGTAGGACTGAAAGGAACGGTCAAACGACCCGCCGTTTTCCTGCGACCGGCCACCGACCGTTGCGATGATTTTTCCGGAATTGTTATCGTAGACCGCCATTGCTGACTGAACGGAATACAGACCATTGTCCCCTGTTTTCGGAAAGGACGACATCGCCTTGTCGAGAGACCCCTGTGCGAGTTGGTAAACCGCCGGGTCGATTGCCGTCTGAATGGTGTACCGTCTCTTGTAGAGCCGTTCCTTTGCTGATGTATAGGCATCTTTGTAGGTCCTGTCGTATGCCTTCTTTTCGTCATCGGTAGGGAATGCCGACTGGAAGGTAAATCCGTTTTCCCGCATCAGTTCTTCTACGGCACAATGAATGGCAAAGGACTGTTCTGCCGGGCAGGAAGAGGTGTTGAATGCCTTGGCGGATTCCTGTTTCGGCTGAACTTGGATCGGTTCTTTCTCTGCCTGTGCCTTTTCGGATGCGGTGATAAATCCGCACTCTGCCATATCATTTAAGATCTTCCGTTGCCTTTTGATAGCGTTGTCTTTGTTTTTCCACGGGTCATAGTAGGACGGACTGTTCGGGATCGCACAAAGGTAGGCGGTCTCACCGAGCGTCAGGTCTTTAGCAGGTTTTCCAAAATAGACATTGGCTGCCTTCTCAATGCCATAGATATTATTGGCAAAGCAACAGTTGTTGATGTAGAAAGTCAAAATGTCCTCTTTGGAATAATGCTTGGTCAGTTCATAGGCGTAGAACATCTCCTTGACCTTTCGGGAAATGGTCTGCTCAGGAGAGAGGAAAGTCATCTTCGCAAGCTGCTGCGTGATCGTGGACGCTCCATGCCGTTCTTTTCCCCCTGTCAGGGCAAACCGTAACAGGACTCGTGTCTGTCCTTTGAGGTCAAGGCCTTTATTTTTGTAAAAGGTTCGATCCTCAATGGAAATAAACGCCTGCTTGGTCCACTTGGGAATGTCTTTCCCATCCAGATAGGTAAAGATCTTATATTCCTTCGTTGCAACGGCAAGGACGTTTCCATCCTTATCAAGGATCCGGGATGCCATGTCGGGATAGAAGGTATCTTTCGAGGATAAGGCGACATCCTTTTTCGCCTGATCCCAGTCCTTGGACAGGGTGGGGTAGAAGGCAAGGAAGGAAAGCAGAATGCCTACGATTCCAAGCAGGATCAGATATTTGATTAAATTTCCTAAGATAGCAAGTGTTTTCTTTATCATCGTTCCAACTCTATTTCTTCTTCTTTTTCCTGTGTCATGAATTCTCGAATGGTAGTTAAGAAATTTTGAATCTCTTCTCGATCTGTTCCATGGATTTGTTCAGGCGGTGTGAATGGAAAGGCAAGACCTTCCGACAAGGAGAGGAACTTCTTGGTCGGGATACAAAGGGTATATTGAATCCGCCTGTCTTTTTTCCATGTAAACAGTAAATCGCCCAATGGGAATCCGAAGTCGTCCACTTCTTCATTGACAGAAAATCCGGGGCATTGATTCCGCACTAAATCGCTATAATCTTTGCATAATCGTTCCCGTTCCGCAGTTAAAAAATACTCGGGATGTTGTTCCATCTGGTAAAGGAAAAGACCTCTTACACGTTCTATCAGGTCTTTCGGATAGATTTTGGAACATTTATCCAAAGATACCTCCAAATCTTCTAACGTATATTTGGTTCGAAACAAAGAACTTACGCCACAAATCTGTTCAATGGCATTTACTTGCAAGGAATGTGTTTTCGAAAAAGGCACAGAGAAAGCCAGATTCGAGATTGTTTCCATCGAAAGATCCGGATGTTGTAATAGTTCCTTGGTCATAAAAGAACGACCATTATCAAAAACGATCGGCAGATATGTCCCGTCTGGCTTTTGAAGCAGGCTAATGTTTCCAAAATTCCGGTCTGTATTTAATACCAACTGGTCAAATTCCAAAAGTTTGCAGAGAAGTGTGCTGATGTCATATCCATCGGTTTTCTCTTTTGCAAGTTGAATGAACTCTCGAATGGTTTGCTCTGTTGGCTGCTCTTTTCGAAGTCGTTCCGGGTCAAAATTAGTCCTGCTAATGATATTCGTTCCTGTTACGAGCCGATTGTCTTTTAGGAAGTTGGGACTTTCGCATCCACGAAATGTAGAAAGACCTACCTGAATTCGCACGGGGCGATAATGTGCATGGAGTCCAATGTTTGACTGGTCTAAGAGGTCGGAACAGATTGTTTCCGCTAATCCTTCGCAACCACCGTATGATTTTTTATCATCCGCTTTGAGAAAAGAATCTGTCTTTGAATCATACCATTTTGACTGTGTTCCACCATTCTGTAATGGCTTTAAGAATCTCATCTTACTTTTCCTCAATAAAATCAATCCAACAATGATCTGCTGCAAAGCGTCCTTTGAAATAACGAACCAATGCTTCGGGGTCATACTCTTTCAGATGGCAGGATTTGAGAATGTCTTTAATATCAGAACGTCCTCTTGGAAAACAACGCTCTTCGAAGAAGTCAAGAACGTCTTGCCATGTCGGGTTTTGCTTTCCGTTGAACACTTGCAGAACCGGGGTTTTGTCATATTTATAATTCTGATACCTGACTGTCTGCCGGTCTGCCGACACCCAGACCTCTGTGATTGGGCTATCGTCATAGTCCCGAAAGATAAAATGAATCGGTTTCTGTTTTTTCTGAAATAGCATAAATTTATCCTTTCTTTGAAATTCCAGAGAATCCAGTCTCTTTGATCGTCTGTTGTAAGGCGTCCATGTGCTTTCCATCCCGGGAGATGCCGACCAGAAGAACGGTATGTGACCTTGCACCATACCCTGCCACGCCGTTTCCTTCTGCATGAACGACGGAGCGGTGTCGTGTGTCCAGTTCGACATTGACCGTACCGATCTTTCCCAAATGTTCCTTGACGGCATCCATCATGGCGTCAGCGGTATTCTCTTCAGCAGGAAGAAGGAGATACCAGACGATATTGTTGTTTATGTCTACGAATCCTTCTGTGCCGTCAGGAAGACCGTCCTTTGCGATGGTATCGCTGTCTGACCCTTTGCGTAGCAAAGGGTCAGAGTTAAAGTTCGTAGAACGAACGTCCAGTCGGGTACAATGATGGTTTAGGAGATAAGTCTCCACCGACTCCTCTGTGATGGTTGGAACTTTGCTTTCGGTCTTTTCCTTGTGATAGACCTTTGTTCGGACAGGATCTGTCCAGAACTCATAAAATGCAAAGGCAAACAGGAGTTCTGCCAAAATGATAAGACCGATGGTACTGATCCGGTTGACTTTATGTACAAACTTCATTTGATTTTTCCTTTTGCTTGTTTTTGTTTCCTTCTTTTTCTATGCGTAAAATCTTAGGGATCATACAGATCGAATCAAAAAAAAGACAAAAAAAAATTCCCATTAGAATTGATCTAATGGGAATTGATTAAATTGATTATTTCTTGAAGTTCTTTGGGAATCTGGGATGATTTATTCACCTTTCTTCCCCGTATTCATCCTTTGAATCGTTTCCAAGTTCTCGCCCTTCGCCCATGAGCTTGTTATATTGCGGAAGCAAAACCTTTTCGTATCGAACCTCTAGTTCTCTCCGATATTCCTCGTTTCGTATCGGCGAAAGAACGGAATGTCCGAAACTTTGCTCCGGGATTTCCAGAATCATTTCTTCTATTTCCGGCAACTTGTCTTTGATTTTAGGAACAAGCCGAAGAATCGCATTATTCAATTCTGGAATGTCCTGTTTCAAAATCTGCGAGAAAAAGGCAGCAGTATTTCCGTCTAATGTATATGCTGTCCGAATAGAGGTTGCCGACTGTACTAAAATATTATCGTCTCTTAACCGATTGACCAGTTTTTCTTCTGGTACATTTGGTGAAAATGATGCTCCATTATCATAGACAGGAGATAAGGTATCGCCTTCCGGTCCTCTCAGCAAGCCCCAATTTCCATTATTCCGGTCGTTATTGTTGATAAATCCATCAATGACAAGGCAGTCCCAGAAACGGTCTTTCATGTTTGGAATACAAGTAAATGCAGGATTGTAGTCCAGATGAAGTATGATGGCTTTTAGACTGGTAAAGTGCAGACTGCTTTGCGTAGAACTAAAACTTTCATCCAATTTCTCATTTAATTCCTGATTGAAGACATTTTTCAACTGGCGAAATTCAATCAACTGGTGGTTATCATCGCACAAGTCTTTACAAGCCACAACAATTCTATTGTTTCGAAATCCCAAAATGGTTTCATGTACAGGAATTCCCAAAATATGATAAATGTGACTACCGATATATTCAGAAACAGGGGAGGTATTGTATGATAGTTTCTTATCGACAGACAATTTTTGTATGCTCTGCGGATAGCTTTTCGGATATTTTACGATCCATCTTGCACCATCAAATATGATTCCCTCTTTGCTTCCGGAATTGCCACCATAAATACCATCACGATTACTTTTTGAGCAATTCTGCAAATCATAAATCCTCATCCGCTAATTCCTTTCTCAAAACGATTTCCTCATGCTCCCAATATTTTTTATAGATGGTTTTCCAATCATCGTGTGTCATTTGCCCATCTGCAATCGCATTCTTTACTAAGACACACAGATTATCCAATTCAGCATCATAAATTCCATATTGCCCCTTTTGGTCATATTTGTGCAGGCAGTTCAAAAGATCCTGTACATAGCTTGGCAAGCCTTTTGGGTCAGGAATGGAATGGTCAATATATGATTCTGTGTGCATGGGTACACCTCTACCTTCTGCAAATTCATTTTGAAATATTCACTTTGTATTTTAGCATATTTCTACTTCTTTTATGTTCGTAGAAGGAGAGAAAAGTCAACTAAGGATAGAAAATTCAATTACAGTCCACCGTAATACATTGCCATGCTTTCCTTACGAATCACATGGTCACATCCTGCCCCTTCGGGAAGACCTTTCTTTGCCATTCGCCAAGGATCTTCCATCTGCGTCAACTGGCTCAGTCGCTCTGCACTTTGGTATCCATAGGACAACAGAACCTGATCTATGGTGTATTTCTGGTCGTTCGTGAGATTGCCTTCCCCGCCGGTCTCGTCTTTGGCACTTACGGTATCTTTTCCTCGTGTCTTTTCAAACAATTCCGGACAGACCGGCCCATTCGCCAACGCCTGAAAGTCCTCCGAAAACAGGGGAGTGTCGTCCCAAACAAACGACCAAGCCTGTGCGTAATAGCACAACTTCTGAAGTTTCATAGCCGACATCGGGCCAGACTGCTCCAAAATGTATTTTGCCGTATCAAAAACATTTGCCATTTTTCGTCTCCTCTTAATAGTTCTTAAATTTTGGCATTATCTAGCGTCAGCCTTTTGACTCTTCCAAGTCTTTCTCTACATCGTGTAAAATGCCACGCTCCTTAACCTCTTCGATCATAGCATCAAAGTAAGTATTGAATAGCTTCCGTTCTTCTCCGTGCGGAGCAGTCAGGTCGCCTTCGGCATGACCGGAAAGGTAGTCATCGTGAATGCCCATCTCTTCGCACTTGTCCTTGATGTAGCAGGCACCGGCCCGTGCCAGAAGTTCGGCAGGATCTGACCAATAGTTTCCGTGCTCTTTCTGGAAGGTCGCATCCATTTTGACGGCGTTATTGTAGAAGTCGGTATGTATAAAATAGTCCTGATCCTTATTCGGATTCGGCTTATATTTCAACGCTTCCATTAACTTTCCAAGTGTAGGGAAGTCGCTATATCGTTGCAGATATATGTTGTGGTTGTCCGTAGCCATGGCAGCCATACTCGGTCTTCCGGTTTTCTCTGCGATGGCGACTCCGATGGCATGGTCGAGGGCATGGATCCATTCGTGCGACAGACTGCCTGCACCTTTCAGCTTGGTCAGGTTGATGACATTCTTGACCGGCTCAAAATGTGCCATGGCACCTCCTTGCCCTCTGGCACCAAAGGCGATCGCAAGATTCTGTCCCAGAGAAACATCAACATCATTGATACCCAATGCACAAGCAAGATTATGGAATGCGACAGAACACATATTGAGATTGGTCTGTCGTTCTTTCTGCGATTCATACTCTCCGAACTCACCGCCACGAAAACCAAACGTCTGCATAAGGTCTTCCCCAGTCTTATCCATGCAAAGGATTGGTACGGAATGATCCGTCTGGTCGATGTGGGATAGTTCCTTTGGAATATAACGTTTCTTTCGTGTCACCATCTTTGCAGGTTCATTACTCTCTTGTGCAATCGCCCATTTTTCTGCCATCTCCAAGGTCTGGAATCCGTATGCTTTCAGGTTGTGCCCCTGAATGACCAGATAGCCGGTTTCGTTCTCCAAGTCTGCTTGTAACTTTTCCATATCCATTCCCTTATCGGGATAGATATAGGTGGTCATCCCATGGACAGGTTCATACCTGAGATACATCTTGCTTTCCTTGCCCCATGAACTATGTTCAATGGACATGGTGGTTTTGTCCAGAGCAGGGAACGTGTAATGCGACAGAATCTTTTCCTCCCGTGTCATAAGAAAGCCTTTTTTGATCCGCTCATTGCAGAAGAACAGGATATTGTCGCTTTTCATGGCAAGAGTCACGAACCGTTTACTGGCATAAGGATTCCAGATCATGACGCTTCTGCCTTCATTGGTCACAAACCTGTGCTCCAACATCCAGTTGATTCCCGACTTTGCCATATCCGAAATGGTTGTTATCTTCTCGCACTCATCACGAGCAGCACTTACCAGACGGAAATACTTTTCGTATGCCCCGTGTGGATCCAAAGAATAGTGCCCTGTCTTCGGATTCGATGGCAGGCTGTCGCGAAGTGCTTTCCGATAGTACAGAACGACGGGATCAATTCCTTCCGCTTGCAATTTCTCATAATCCGGTTTCGGGAAGATATTGTCTTTTGTCAAATTGGTGAACAACTGGTCGTCCGTCATTTGCTCGAAATCCGACAATAGCATTGCTTCCCCGGTATGCCAACGGTCATATTTCGAATCGCCGATATGTTCTCCGAATGTGCGTTTAATCTCTGAGCTTTCGCTATGCGAAGGCGAAGAATTAAAGCTCGTAGAGCGAATTTCTTGATCCACTATGGCCATAGTTATGTCCTCAACTTTCTATTTCAAGATCGCTTGAAAACAAGCTAAAATGTGGTATGATTAAAGTTAACAGAGTTGCCAAGGTGCGAATAACACTTGGGACCAAGCCGAGCGTTGAGCTTGGCTTTTTTACTTTATGGAGATTGTCTTATTCTCTTCTCATCCATAGATTTGTTGTTACTTCAATCAAACCGATCAACAACAAACTACCAATCACAAAACACACAAAATATTCAGGATGCAATGCAAATGTTTCTTCTGGTGTCATGTGTTTGATCGTGTTCCACACGTCACTTTGAAGAAACCGATGTTCGACCTTCGGTCGTTAACTCCTCGCTTTCGCAAGGCGAAAGCTCGGAATACCAATAGAGATAACTATGCACCATACGCTGAATACACCAATTTTACGAATGATTCCATCACCCATGAGCTTATCTCCCTGACAAAAGAAGGATTACTAACAACGATTCCCGCAACGGCTATGACAAGAGCCAGTCGAACGATCCATCGCACGATCCAAAGATGTTGATGTCGTCCGATTTTGCCTTTCAGGATCCATAGTCCGGTTTTGGTTCCTTTCGACTGATTACATCGGAGACAGGCAGGAACAAGGTTCATGGGGTCGTTGACGGACGTTGCACCCATCTTTTTCAGATGTTCCTTTAATTTGGTGTTCGACCGTACCTTTGCGACCGGGTAAAGATGGTCGATCGAAATCCAGTTTTTCTTGTACAATCTTCCACAGTAAGCGCAAAAATACTTGTCCCCGAAGATGGGCGGGTAGGTCTGGAAAAAGACCTTTCTGTAATCGGAACTTCTCTTACTGAACGAATCGCAGGTCTCAAAGCGTAGGTTATGCCAGAAGCAGTAGCGTTCGATCCTTTGTAACTGCTTTTGATCGGTTATCGTTGCATAATAACATCGCTCTGCTTTCGAGTAGGACAGTCCAAAAGACTTCATTTTTCTTTCTATTCTTGTCGAATCGCTCGTTTCTCTCGCGATACTTCCACATACTCCGGTTTCTCTGTTTTCTGGATACTTTAATTTCTGTATTCATTCCGAAATGATCCACTTTCTCCATTCATCACCCATGGAAAAACACAGTACCTTTTCGCCAATGGCGTAGTCCTTTCTTCCAGTCCAATCGTGAAGAAGAAGCGATGGTGATATTCCCCAGTATTCCTGATCGGTGTCGTCTGCTGCAACCAGATACCAATTCGCTTTCATAGAACGATAAGCTTTCGGTTGTACCTCTTTAATAACACCCTCGGTAACAAAAACCGGCGTCTTTTGAGCAAAGGTGGTAAATACCGATCCTATGAACACGATAAGACACGCCAAAACGATACTCATGAGTACGACATCGTGTCGTACAGAAAGACCATAATGAACTGCCCGAATGATGTTATACGCTATGGCACAAAGGCAAAAGATACCACAAAGCAATACACCAAGTGCATCTATTTTTTGTATGTCTTGAAACTCCCGATATTCGGGATTCGTCTGTAATTTTCGTAAAAGGAGTTCCTTTTGTTCCATAATGGGTTAACCTCCACGGTTTGTTATTTGTTGCCACTCTGCTTTTTCCGTTCAAACAAAGTTGCAAAGATACTTGGCAGTACGATAAAGATAATCGGAATGACTACCCATGCAGGAATGGTAAGATAAGTTCCTACAATCTTGTTCAGTCCTGTGAACCATGCTGCGGTAAGAGAAACCGTAACCGGGGATATTCTTGCCCGTATTTTTACAAACGAGAAGTTCAGAAAAAACAGGTCAAAACTGATGTTTAGGTGAAAACCGAACAGTCCGATTTCCAATACGAGAAATATCATTGCTAAAACAAGAAAAATTATCATTATTGACGATCCTTTCTTTCAAAGAGCAAATAGCCATTTCCCTTGACCACCTGTTTGTAGGACTTATCTTGTTTCAGGTAGTAGAGAAAGGCGTTAACCCTGTTTCGACACAAGACATAATCACCCCGATACCGATTCATGGTCTTTTGGTATTCTGCCTTGGTGAGATCCTCGTCATAAAAGAGATGAATCAAGTCTTCTGCAACCGGCTTTCCACCGATAACTTTGGAATAGCACTCCGGGCGACTGTCACAAGAGACCAGATAGCCCTTCCATTGCAGGAAAGAACCATAGTCGTGAAAACAGAGAACTTTGTCCCCTTCGTGATGATCCAGATACCGAATCGCCTTGACTGGAGTAATGACGTCATCCTGTGGTTGGAAAAAGACCTTTGTCTGCTCCTGAAAGGGGGTAAAGACCAGAAAGACCAGACCACACAGAATCCAGAGATTCCGCATGGACTTCGGGTTGACTTTCATGTGCTTGTTTCGGATCCATTCACAAACATAGAAGAAGGCATAGGACAAGAGGATAGCAAAGACAATGTCCATCCAGATGATCTGCCGAACTCGTGTTACGGACAAAACCAGAAGACCAAGGAGAATACAAAGGTCTGACACACGAACACGTTTTCCTTCCCTCCAAAAGGCAGTCAGTAGAATGACCGTGAAAGTCAGGCCATAGACCCATCGGAAAAAAGGGTGAAAAACGAGAGAAAGAAGATACAGATGAGTGGGGAAATGGTTGGGATGTAATTCTGCGATATAGCCCCCATGCACTCGTAGGAATTTCATAGATCGAAAGATATAAAGGATTCCGTCTAATCCATACGGATTCCACAAGGCAAGAGCAGAAGAAACAATGGAAAACAGTCCCCATTTCCACGGAAGTGACCGTACCGACACATGGGTTAAGACCGGATGCAAAAACAGCCGTTTCGGGAAAAGATAGGGTAATAAGACCAGAACGTGCATGGGCCACATACTTCCGTGGAAGGACATCTCCAAGGCGAAAGTTCCCGGTACAAACCAGAGCCATCGGAACTGTTTGGTACGAAGACTTCGCTCGATGGCAGAAAGTTCAATCATCAAAAGTCCAAGGGTCAGAAGTTCCGGGCGAACTCCATGATAGCCATTCAGTCCTTCCAGTCCTGCGGCCAGAAGAAAAGCCATGCTCCAAGGCAGGCCCTGTTCCCGAAAAAACCAAACAAAGCCGATGGTAAAAACAGTCGTGGAGCAACCGACCAGAAGGAAGGTTCCAAGGAGATGTCCAAAAGTTTTTACAAGCCATGCAGCAAGGACACAGTAAGCCCATTGCTGTAAAATGAGCTTCTGTCCCGGAATGTAGGAAAAGACATTGGTACTGGGCAGTCTGCCATGATCTAAGATCCATTGTCCGTCTGCCAACATATAGTAGAAATCTACTGACTTTCCGCCAAAATTCATAGACCTGTAAATCAGGAAGGCAATGGCACAGAAAACGATGGCCTGATGTAGTTGTTTATATTTTAGTGCCGTAGAATCCATGCGATGATTTTCCCTCCATCCCGAATGACATGAATCTTGGTTTTCCCTTCCGTTCGATCCCGATAGGAAATCTCCCTCGTGATGTAGGGGATATGATGACGAAGTAAGGTCGTTGTAAGTTCCGTTTCCACGGAAAACCCTCCGGACTGAATGGGAAAGGTAGTGAAGAAACTGCTTTTAATGGCCCGAAGACCAGACATCACGTCTACGGTTTCCTTGGCATGGCAACGGGTTTTTACAAGCCATGGAACCAGACGATTGCCCAAGGCATGAAGGATGGACTTGTTCTCGGAAAAGTAAGCCCTTCTTCGATCGCCGATAGCCATGGCAGCATTCGGGTTCTTTATCAAATCCAAGACCAGTCGCTTTCCATCCCATGCCGAGTAGGTTCCATCCCCGTCTATGGTGAGATAAATCTCCGCCGGTACTGCCTGAATCATGGTTCGTAAGGCATTGCCCTTCCCGGGGGTCGGGCAGGGAATCACCGTGACACCCAGTCGCTCGGCAATGGCACGGGTCTTGTCTGTGCATAAGTTATCCCCGACCACGATGGTGGCATGGGGGAGTTCCCGCTTGCAATCCAGAACCACTTCCCGAATGGATCCCTCTTCATTCTTACAGGGGATAAGAATAGCAACAGACGGGGATTTTTCCTGATTCTCCATCTCCACCGTCATTTCTGATCCTCGAAGGCATCATCGAAGGCGGCATTCAGTAACTTCTCTGCCTTTTTCAGTTGGTCGGGATTCAGTTTGTAAAGATTCTGCTGAATCCGCTCCATCCGTTTCAAAGATACGGATTCAGACGCACCCAAAAGATCGTCCGTGGTCGTCCCTAAAGCTTTTGCTATTTGGACTAAGGTGTCGTTGCGGGGTATCCTGCGTCCTCTGGCGTAGTGCGATATGGCTTGTTCTGTTACCCCGATTTTCTGTGCCAATTCTCTCTGAGTCCATCCATTCTTCTTTATTAAGGCGTTCAACCGCTCGCTAAATACTGACATCTTTGTAACCTCGCTTTGTTATTTCATCATTTTGCTTATCATTTCCGTTGTGTCTCTCTACTGTTCCTTGCTCATGCTGATTATCAGACAGGCAATGCTCAGGACAAACCCTCCCATGAGAAGGATGGTGTCCAAGAAAGCGGTATGCCATACAAAGGGAGCACCCATCAAATGTCGAATAAAGAGAAAAGTGCTTACAAGGGCAAAGGATAGAATAGTGTCTGCCAGAATAAAGGTGCAGATAACTGGCCAGTTATAGTGACTCATGGTCGTTTTCAGTTTCTTCAATGTGTTTCATTCCTTTCCGTTAAAGTTCTCTACTTCTTCTATGCGTAAAAAAGTTGGAAAAAACCAAGAATCTGAAAACTTTTTGCAGAAAGAAGTGATATTTCATACAGGCTACAAAGCAATGGAAGGATCCCATTCGTAGTCCTTTTCCAGACTCCCATACGGTTCTCCCCGTTCTCCCATAGGACAGACGGATGTGGTCTGGGTTACGGGTGGTGCAGAATGATTCCGAGGGCGTAGTCCTGCGAGGAATCGAATGTCCAGTCCACCGCAGTCGTACATGATCTCTTCCTTGGTCAGGACATGACCGAACCAAAAAAAGGCCGTCTGGTCAGAAGCCTTCTCCACTTCCTGAATCTGCCGTTCGGTCATGTGGTAAGGCTGAATTTCTTTTCTAGGTTTTCTCTTGGTACGAACGTCTGCCATGGAAACGATCTTTTCGGACTGCTTGGTAGCGTATTCCTGCCTTTCGGATTCCTTCAGGTAGTAGTAGACCGTGCGTCTGCTGACGGAAAGCTCCCTTGCAATGTCCATGACGCTGTATCCTTCGGAACGAAGTTTCTTGGCCTTAGCCTTCATCACTTCCCTTTTCTGCTGAAAGAGCTTCCCCTGTTTCTTTTCGATGGAACGCTTTTCCTTGTAGTACGCCTTGCCGTAGGCTCTGTTGTACTCGGGGTCTCGGGTGGTCACCTTTTCCATCCCGAACTGGCGGTAGAAGGTCTCGCTCTTTAGGGAATAGACCTTCCTGACCCGTGCGGAACGGACTTCGCTCCGGGAAAGGGGAACCTCAAAGTTTTGGTTGAAGTCTACAAGCTTCTCGTAGGCTTCTTCCCTCGTGTTCCCCATGGAAAGGCAGAGATTATGGAAATTCCAACACATGGTTTCCCGCATTCCGATGCAGGAACCTTGCCTTTGCAACTGGAGAAGGGTCTCTAACCGCTCGGTACGATAGTCCTTCCCTCCACGGATTCCCCGAACATGGATACTGCTCCGCTTGGTCTTATGTTCCTTCTTCCATTCCTGAAGATCGACATAAGTTTTCTTCTCGGTCATCACATAGTCGGCGTAGAACTGGAGATCGTGGGACTTCCCACCACCGGGAATGATCTGGATGACACTCTTGCAGACGGTGACGCAACGATTGTGCACCTTGTCAAAGCAGGTCTTTCGGTTGATGGACCCTGCCGGACGGAAGGTCGAGGTCAGCTTTTGTCCCTCGGCATGATACTGGGGGTCAATGGCATTGATTCGGTCAGCATAGGAATGAGCGACCTTCTGAACGAACCGAATGGCACGTTCCCGTCTTTTCCCCTTGAGACCACGAAGGATGTAGGGATGTTCCAAGGCATAGAGAAACCGCATCCTGTGACCGTACTCGATGAAGGTAGGGAAAGGGATGGGAGATCCACATCCGTCCCCGATCAGCTCATTCATGAGTTTTTCCACCACGGTCTCTGCCGGAAGGTCAAAGGAATAGTCGATGTCGATGGCAAAGAAGTTGATGGATGAAAGATTGTCCTTCGTTCCACCCTTCTTTGGAGTGACATATTCTCCCAGACTGATCCCGAGGTTGTACAAGTTCCCGTTAAAGTAGGAGAGGGGGTCGGTTAACTCATTGGAAGGACAGAATACCCCCTTCCTGTTCTTCCCGCTATTCAGTTTGACGTACCCCCTTGGACTTCCTGTAATAGGACAGGAGTTCTTCGGTACTTATCGGTTTTACACTCTGAATGGAGAATTCCATACATTCCACCTCGTTAACACTACGGATAGAAACGGTCGTTTTTTCTGTCACCGTTTCTATGGATAAAAAGTTGTGAGGAAAAACAGGAATTTGGAAAGAAATGGAAAATTATTTTGAGAGGACTGAAAGGACACCCTTTGGGGATACCCTTGGAAAGATTTGGGAATGCCTTTGGATAGGTCTAAGGAAGGGCTTTGTGGAGGGCTAGGGGGCAGGTCTATGAATTGGTACATATAAACTTGACACTTTTTGCACACTTTTTGGGATAGGTATCTAAGGGTATCTAGGGTGGTCGGAAACAGGTAAAGGCATGGGTATAAAGTGTGCAAATTCTGTCAAGTCTATATGTACCAAGTCCTGTATCCCCAGTCAGGGGCATCCATGGCAGGGTAGTACCCCTTCCAACCATGACAGGGTAGAACCGTAGGTACCAAACGGGTATGGAGTTCCAACATAGGTACCAACTGTACCTAACCAAGTAATGAGCTACTCGACTGCAACCAAACGGGTGGGGTAACAACGGTGTCCAACATTGTCACCAACCTAGCAACAAGTTGCTAGATTGTAGCCAAACGGATAGCAAGCTATCCGATTGCAACCAACCGAATAACAAGTTATTCGGTTGTACAGAATCCAGTACAAAATGCTCCGTTTTTCTAAATAACGTTTTAACCATAGAAAAGATGGGAACAGGAAGTCGGGATAATTCCTTCCTGTTTCCTTCCCATTGTTCATACGAAAAGGAGAATGATACATGACGTTTATCGAGATTGCGGATGCAATTACCAAAGCAAAGGAAAGCCTGTCAGATACCAGTCTGGTATCAGCGTGTGATGCCATGGTGGAGAAGGCATTGTTCTTAGCCTACCGTACCGGGGAACTGAAGAAGAACCGTGGTCAGGTGAAAGAAAAGGATGAAGAAGACGAGGACATGGAAAAACTCGCCAAGGAGTACGGACTCACCCTAGAAGAGTACAAAGAGATCTTTGGGGATGACGAGGATGATGTAGAAGAAGAGGATGATGACTACGATTTCCTCTCTGACGATGACACAGAGACAACTAAGTCTTCTAGTCCTTCTAAGGATTCTACCGAAGACGACCTCTTGGAAGATTCCAATGATGAAAGTGAAGAGGATGAATACAACTTCTGGGATGATGATGAAGAGGACGATACCCCGAATCCAACAGTTGATGAACCTGTTCCAGAGGAAACTGAGAAACACTTTGGTTCCAGAATCCCCGAAGTACAGACTCCCTCTTTCTTAAAAAAGCGGATGGAACACGATCAGGAACTGGAGGAAGAAGAAAACGAACCTTCCTTTGACGACCTGATGGCAGAAGCCAAGGCATCCCAGAAGGTTCCGGAAAAAGCTGCTGACATGGCACAGGATATGCTAGAACGGGTAGAAATGCCGGAACCTTCCAAGCCTGACAAAGAGGACGTTTCGGACAAAGAGACCGTTCCTGCTCCGGAGCAGACTCCTTCCATTCAGCCCGTACCAAGAAATCCTCTGGTCGAGGAAAAGAAGAAAGCCCTTGGTACCTTCCAGTATGACCAGATGGCACTTACCGTTTCCTCTTCGGACAACACCAAGCATGATGAAGTGATCATTACGGTCTATCCTCTGACCAATGAAGAGAATATGGTCAACAGTCCGATCTTTGTTGTCCTGTCCTCTCCGCATGACGTGAACCCTGTTTTTGCCTGCTCCTATGAAACCGACAAGGGCAACATGATTCGGGCATCCATTGACGGTCATGAGTTCATCATCTATGCCGAGATCAAGGATGGAAAGTTCACCGCTACCGCAATGCTCTCCGGAAAGAGCATGGAAGCCCATGAAGTCCTGAACGTGGTTCAGCACAAGGCTCATAATCCAAAGCATGAGATTTTGAAGAACGGACACATCAAGTTCACCTACGATGCCGGTGCAGGGGTCTTAGGACAGATCGAGGTCTTCCCGTTCGGTCAGAACTTTGTCTACATTCATAAGGTCGAGAACTTCTGTGACATGAGACTGTACGGAAACAATGACGTTGCCATTCAGACCGCAGACGGCAGGATGATGCAGGTGGTCATCCATCGGAAGGATGAAAAGCCCGGAGAAATGACCGAGCGTTCGATCATGTCGGCCGATCTTGTTCCCTTTCAGGCAGGCTGAAGGGGGCGACAGCCGGGGGAGAAGGTAAGGAAAGCAAAATCCCGACTCTCCCGGGTACTGTCGAAGGCTCTGCCCGGCTTCCTTCTTCTCATGGCCGTCAGTCTTGGTCTGGTTTTTTGGCGAACCGGCCTTCTGACATCTTTTCTGGAGATCCTGAGTCGAAAGAGCACAGAGTTACCTCTTCCGTAGTACATGAATGAACGAATCGAACCATTTGACCAATAGAAAGGTATTTCATGGAATCTTACAACGACTGCTATCTGATTGGATTTGTCGGGGACAAGCCGACAGAATCCGCACACATGGACGTTTGGAAAGGAACTTTCCCCTTGTGCTTTTTATCCCCGGACAACCGGCTTTCTTCCATCCCGGTTGTTCTGAAAGACAAAGGGAAAAAGGCAGACTTTATGAAACGGCAGCTTTATGAGACCTTGGTCTTACACGGACACTTGCAAAAGAACGAGCAGGGTACGTCCTACCTCTACCTTTTGGACTTCTTCCCGGTCTCCAATCATAAGTGCAAGCGTTCTGCCATCTTAAGTCTGGTTGACCATATCGGATCCCGGGTGTTCTTACAGGGAATGCAGGGAAAGGACGGACTGTTCGTTCCCCGGGTCGGACAGAAAAAGAATGTGACCAAGGGAGACTGGTTTCCCGTCAATGAAATCTGTTCCGGGCGGTACAGTCTGACCGTGGACAATGAGCTGATCCGGGCGTCTGACCATATAGAAGAGGACGAGACAGAATTAAATGGAGAAATGCAATGATGGATATGTTAGAACAGACCCTTCCCGAGCTTACGGACTTAAACAATTCCGAAAACAAGGATGAGTCCAAGGTCGAGAAGGAAAAGAAAGCGTTCGATAAGGTCTGGCGGGACTATATCAATAATCCCAGTAACCGTGTCTACTTGCAGGTGCAGAAAAAGACCTTGGATCGAAACGAATTCCGACAGAGAATTCTGGAGGACGGAAAGAAGCGGAAAATTTCCACGGAAGCTGCCACCGCCGTTGCAGACGACATTGACAAAGCTCTGTGGGGATTTGACATCATAGACGATTTGATCAATAACGATGACGAAATCTCCGACATCCGTCTGGTGAATGAGAACGACATCTGCATTAAGAAACGGGGCAAGCGGTATCCGGCAACCGACAAAGACGGAAACCCCATCCGATTCCCCTCGAAGGATGCCTACATTCGGTTTATTGAGCATATCACGACCAGAAACAATACCAACACGGCCATCAGTAATGCAGCACAGGTCTTTACGGATAAGGACTCTTCGAACAATTCCATCCTCCGGTTCTCTCTGGTATCCGACCTTGTAAACACGAATGACCGGCCAACCCTTCTGATCCGAAAGATCTTAAAGCATAAAAAGACCTTTGACACGCTTGTCCAGTCCCACTACATGACCGAGAAACAGAAACAATGGATCAAGGACCGTTGGCTTAATGGGCACAGTTTCTTAATCTGCGGACCCAATGGTTCCGGAAAGACCACTCTCATCAATGCGGTACTGGACGTGACCCCGAAGAACCGTTCCTGCGATGTCATTCAGGAGTCCGAGGAGCTGTTCTGTGACGACCACCCTGAGATGGTCTTTCGAAGGATCGTACCGAAGAAGAACGGCACCAGTATTTCCTACTCCATTGTCGACATCGGACGACTGGCCCTGATGGAATCGTTTGACATTATCGTCATCGGTGAGGTCAAAGGTCCTGAAGCTGCACAGATTGCCTACGCCACCTATACCGGATCGCAATGTATGACTTCCGTGCATTCCATTTCCGCCCATGACGGATACCAGAAGATGATCGACTACGCCATGGAATCGGACTCAAAAATGACCGCCAAGCAGTATGCCAACCAGTTTCAGGCCATGGACACGGTCATTTATGTCAAGGACTACCATATCTCAGAGATCGTCACGGCAAAGTATAACCCCAAGGTCGAAGGATTCTTCGACTTCCATGACGTGTATAACGAGAGCAAGGGCATTGATCGGATCGGAGAAGATGGTAAGGAAATCGAAGAGCCGGTCGAAGAAGATGATGTGGACTATGACATGATTACGGAATCCGTGAAGGAGCCGTCCAAGGCTTCTGTAAAAGAACCGTCCAAGGAACAGGTAGAACCTGAAGACGATAAGGTAGAATTCTTAGCGGACTTTCCAAAAGAACCTGAAGAAGACCATCAGCCAGAGAAATCCATTCCGTCAGAACCCGAAGAGATCGTTGTGGAGGAATCAACAGATATGCAAACAAACACCAATACCATCGAAGAAACTGTGTCGGAAGGGATACGACCAGTCTCGGAAGAACTGGCAGAACAGTCCAAGGCAGATGAGGAGCGTTGGAACTGCCTGAATGATAAGCTTTCCGAGCTGAATCAGAAACTGGATGACCTTCTGAAAGAGCGGCAGGAAGAGCATACCGTAGAACCGGAGACCCCGACTCCGCAGGAAGAGGTTCTCCAGACAGAAGAAGAATCCTATCCTTCAACTTCTGAGAAAGAACCTGTATCCATGGGGATTGACTTTGCTACTGGGGAAGAAATGGACGATCCCTTCCCGGAAGAGGAAGAAAACCCTCTGGACTATCTCATGCCTGACTTTGACAAGGCAGAACTATCCGACTCTGACCCTGACAAAGCAGATAATGAATTACCCGACTTAACAGAGTTAGATAATGAGTTACCTGACCCTGACGAGTTAGAACATGGGAAAGACGACATCATCTATCAGAATGACAAAGAAACCTTTATTGACGATGTTTCAGATGATGCAGACATCTCGCATGGCGTAGAGGATGTCGCATTCGAAATGATGGGCTTTTAAGAGAAAGGAACTCTGCTATGCAGACTTATATCTATTTAACCTATGCCTTATGGATTGCCCTAGGTGTTGCCGTAGGATTTTTTGTCTACCACTTGGTGAAGTGGTTGGCGAAAGATCAGGTCTTTGCCATTTTGGGAGCAAAGATCGCCGGGAACATGGAGAAGGTGTCTTCCCTTCGGCGAAAAGCCTTGGCACAGAAGTTGCAGGAAGACCGTGCCGGGGTTGCCGACATTAAGTTCTCGTCTTGGGACAAGCTCTTCCGATTTATCGGTCAGACCGGTATTCTGGACAAGATTCCGGGGGCGAACGAAGCTTCGGTACTGGCCGGGGTGATCCTCCTGTTGTTAGGAATCGGACTTGCCGTGTCCGTCCTTGCCAAGTCCATTCTTCTGGGACTGATTGTCGTAGTGGTTGTCCTGATTGCGATTGTTCAGGTGTCACGAACCATTATCGGACATCGGAAGATGAAGATTGACAGCGAACTTCTCCCCTTCATCAACTCCTGTATGTCGAGTGCAGCAGGACAGGCGGACATTATTTCTATCTTTCAGGACATTTATCCCAGTATGGATGAACCACTCCGTTCCATGCTCGAAACCTGTGTGGCGGAAGCCAATGCGACCAACAATAAGCAGCTCGCCATTCGGCATTTAAGTGAGCGGAGTGCATCCGACCAGTTTTATGCAACCATCAATAATCTCTATCTTTGTTCTGAGACCTCGGGCGAGTACGGAAAGACGATTCGTGCCCTGTCGAAGACCCTGATCGTGTACAACAACACGTTGGAGAAAAAGAAGGCCATCCTTCGAAATGCCAGAGTGAACGGTGCCATGCTTGCCGGTATGGGAATCGTTGCGATCGTGTCCTGTAATGGATTCTATGCAGGATTCTTAAACATTATCCTGCACAATACCATCAGCCTTGCGATTATGGCGGCCATGGTGGTGATTGCGATTCTGGCCCTGACGATCTCGGCAGACTAACTTTTTCTGAATAACGTTTTAACCATAGAAGTATTGGAAAGGCAAAGAGAAAGCGAATGGAACTTACGAACATATATCCGATTGTGCATATCTTAAAAATCATCGCCATGTGCGGAATCGCCGGTTTCGCTTCCATTCTGGTCGTGGTTCTTCTGATGAAAGCCTTTACGGAGGACAATCAGAAGGCGGCCATGGAAGGATTTGACCATGCCTTAACAAAGGTCCTTTCTTCCGACAAGACAAGGAGATTCAAGCGGTATCTCATCCAGACGGGCATACAGGATCGGTTTAATTTTCCCGTTACTCCGGCAACCTACATTCTTTTGATGTTAGTGTCGGGTGCCGTGATTGCGGTGGGTGTTCAGCTCCTGTTTGACAAGTTTGCCGTCTTTGGATTTCTTGCCGGGTTCTTCGGATTTGACCTTTTGATGCGTGCCATGAATTCCTCGGACAATCGGGAGATCCAAAAGGATGTCTTTATGATCCTGATGAACCTTCGGGTGCAACTGGGAGCCAACCTCTTTATCACGGACGCTCTGATGGCGTGTGAACCCTTGGTCAAGAACAAGCGGTTCAAGAAGGCTCTGGATGCCTTAATCAATGACTTTGGCAATCAGAACGTTTCCAATCTGGATGCGATTGAAGCCTTTGACAGTAAGTTCAAGAACTTAAACGTCATGAACTTAAAGATTTTCCTAAGGAACTATATGTTGTATGGCGTGAACGACAAGTATCTGGACGATATGATGACACAGGTCAATTCCATGTCGGAAGCGGAAGGCATGGCAGAAGAGAACGACCTTGACCAGAAAATGGGACTGTTTTCCCTCGGATTCTTTGCCTTGATCTTTTTCCTGATGATTTTCGGCATGGCACAGGTCATTAAGGTTCAGGGAATCTTTGGCTAAGTGATTTTTCTGAATAACACTTTAACCATAGAATATATAACCACAGAAATCACAGAAAGAAATCTTTTCTTTCTGCAACTTTTTACAAAAAGGAAGGTAAAAGTTATGAATTGGTGCAAGAAGAAACTACAGGCTGCTTATCTCAAAGCAAAGGAAAAGCGAAACGGTGAGAAGGGCGGTATGGAAATCACCACCGTCATCGGACTGGTCATCGTTGCCATCGTTGTCCTTGTCATTGCGAAGAATATGTTCGTAAAGACAACCCATAAAATGAGCGACAGTACAACCAATGCTATCAATAGTTTGTATAACACTACGAATGATAGCGGTAATGTTGACGGTCAGCACTAATCCGACCATGTAGTGTATCAAAGGATGGGGCGTGCTTGACACGCCCTAACCTTTTCTCTTCATTAAGAAAAAGGAAACATCATGCAGAAGGCAAACAAAAAGGAACAAGGAAGTGCGGTCGACTTATTTGAAGTCATGCTCGTCTTTGTCATTATTTCTGCCCTCATGCTGTTATATCTGGACTTTGCGAAGAGCATTCGAATGAAAATGGCGATTGATCTGGCCGCAAAGAACACGCTCTATCAGATGGAAGAAACGGGTGCATGGACCGATGAAATTGACAAAAACTTTCGGTCAGCCTTGGCAGAGAATGGCATCCATTTAACGCCAAGCACGAGTGATACCGCCGTTGCATCCAAAGACAATTCCAATATCGATCTGAAAAGCCCGCAAGTCAATAAAAGTTCCGGAATTGGGACGGTTCCAAAGGCAAAGAACGGGGAACAGGTCAAGATGGACATTACCATTTATTTCTACACCCCGATGAAAGACGTCTTTGGAAAGGTATGGATCGGTGGAGCACCGGAGAAGAAACATCCCATTACCTATCACATCGTAAGGAGTACCGTATGTCGGAATTAAGGAAAGAGCGGGGTGCGACCAATGCCCTGATTACTGTACTCTGCATGACTTTGTTTATTCTTGTGGCGGTACTGTTGCATTATCAAATGTTAAACGATAATGCGGAACTGGCACAGGAAGAACTGCATAACGGAACACAGATTGCCCTGTCCGATGCGATTTGGTCGAATCATACCGATACGGAGCAGGGCCGCCAGTACATCATCGAAACCTTTGCCGGAAACGGGTCGGCGAAAGCATCTGCTTCTGCCAAGCAGCACACGGCAGACGTTTTCAATCAGGCCATCAAGCGAAACTTTGACCTTGGTGGTGACTTCCGACCACAGAGCGGATCGTTACATAACATGGCATCCGACAAGCGGATTCAGGTACTGGAGTTCTTTGTAGTCGAGCGGATCGGAAATACGAACACCGCCGACTCTTACCGGGTGTACCCTTACGACTGCACCGATGGAAAAGTAGGAGCGTGTCATAGTCCGGCAGACCAGATTTCCAGTATTACCGGAACTTCTGCCAAACCGTATCTGAAAAAGATCACTCAGAAGGACAATGTGTTCCCGGTCGGATCGACCATTTATGCACGGGTCGCCTTTGCCAACCGTACCGACAATGGACTAAAGCAGATTCTTCTGACCCGTGGTTCGACTATGGACACCGGCAAGGGATCCATGATTGAGTTTGACAATCGAACCAACGGCGATGCTCCGGTGGAGACAAAAAATGCAGAGAACTACCATGTAGGTGCTTCTGTAACGGGAACGCTTCCTGCGGTTGCAGTAACAGAGATGATGGATATTACAGCGTTTGAGAATGACGGACGAGGGTAAAATTTATGGCATTATTCAAAAAGAAACCAAAAGAAGAGGAAATGCTTGTCGAAGGGCTTTCCGACACACCAACGGTTCAGAACCTGCATCTGAAGGAAAAGAAGGAAAAAGGGCAGTATGTCTATGCCATCATTGGCGTAATTGTTGCCCTTGGCATTTTCTGTGGACTGGTCTATCTGGAGCGGTATATCAATACCCCGAAATCTTCCACGATGACGGTCATTGCAAAGACAGAGATTCCACGGGGAACCGTTCTGACCAAGGATAACTGGAAGGACTTTCTCACAGGAATCAACATGGACGACACTTACCGCCCGAAGGACGCCCTTTCTTCGGTAAACGACCTGATCGACACCAAGACCACCGTGGACATCGGAAAGGGTTCGATTCTCTCGACCAAGGAGACGGTATCGACAAAGGATGTGGAAAACACCTTTACCGACCCCGTGGAAGTTTCTCTCTCCATTTCAGCGGAGAATGCGGATGCCGGACTGTTACGAAAGGGTGATCTGGTCAACTTTGTAAAGACCGAGGACGGTGATGACGGCTCGGGTGCAACGGCCGGATTTGCTCTGGAAAACATCTATGTGAAGAACGCCTTTGACGGTGACGGCAAAGCCATTGACACATCGGATCGAACCACGAGAGCCAGTATGTTGCAGATTCTTCTTAACCGTAGCGATCAGCCTGCATTCACACAGGCAACGAATGGTGGCAAGTCCATGGCAATCTCCCGTGTGGTAGACACCCAGACCGGATATGAGAAGATCTTGCAGAAGGACAAGGCCAATCAGGACGCTGCTAACGTAACCGATGCAGACCAGACAGACAAGAGTCAGGATGCAAAAGCATCGGATACAAACCAGAATACTGAAAACAATACAGACGACCAGTAAGTATTAACAGGAATACCTGTAAGGAGAAAATCCTTGCAGGTATTTTTTTGCTTTTTTTATCATTCCATTGGATTTTCTTTTTATATTTTACGCATAGAAGAATTGTAAGGATGGAAGTACGACCTACGGTCTTTAACTCCTCGCTTTCGCAAGACGAAAGCTCAGAAGTTCAACTTATAGTTTTTAACTCTGACCCTTTGTTACGCAAAGACTCAGAAATAGGAAAGGGGCACACAAAATGTATGCGAAAAATACAGAAATCGTTCAAAGCCTGAGACGGGCTTACCCGGACTATGTGTATGTGGATAGTGATGAAAAGCAGTTGCAGATGATCGAGAACGTTCGGAAGGGAAAAGACCCGATTGAGTTTATCTGCCGGAATCTCGGTCTGATTTGTCTGACCGTAGACAAATATTATTACGGAAGCGATAAGGAAGACGCCATCACGGAAGCCATTCTGACGCTCCTAAAAGCAGCAGAGTTGTATGACCCAAGCCACGAGGTTCGGTTTTCGACCTATGCCGGGAACGCCATCATGCGAATGGTACAGAGAAAACAGATCAAAGAAGAATCCGATGTGAACCTTGCCGTCTATATGATGATTCCCTTGCAGAAATACAAGAAGAATTATCAGGAGTTCGATGCCATGACGGATGAAGAGGTGGCAGAGCAGTTCCACATCAATGTGCAGGCCGTTCCTGCCCTGCGGGAAACGGCTCATACCCACACCATCCGTCTGGATAAGCCGGTCTTGAACCCGGACGACCAGACGGACTCCACGGTGGGTGACTTCATCGAAGACGACACCACACAACGAATGATGGAAGCGTTCGAGGACAAGGAAACCCTGCGTGCTCTGATGGATCGGGCAAACTTAAGCCCGAAAGACCGCTACATTCTGACCTGTCGATATGGCCTTGACGGGAACGAGGGAATGACCTTGAGAGAGGTGGGAGCCATCTTAGGTGTTTCCCGAGAGCGGGTTCGCCAGTTGGAAGCACAAGCTATTAAGAAGATTCGTATTGCTGCCGGAATCTACCAAGAACCGAAAAAGAGATTGGCATATCGGTAAGACACAAATTTCTCTCCGTATCAATTTGACGCATTATATAACGAAATGATATTATATATATGCTAAGAAAAAAAAGAAGGCAATATTTGTAGGAGGGCATTTTCCATGATGGTAAACACAGAGACAGTAGCATTTATCGGTTTAATGAACTGAAAACAGATGCGCAATCCCCTTCCTCAACGACGTAGGGAGGGGTTAGCACCGTCAACAACTATAACCTTACGGAAAGGAGAAGTCTTATGGCATATAAAGCCTATGTTTACGCTATATACCCAAATAAAGAACAAGCTGAATTATGTCAAAAGACTTTTGGCTGTTGCAGATTTGTGTATAATCAGATGCTTAGTGTACAACAAGAACGATATAAGAATGGAGAAAAACATCTATCCAAACTGGCAGCGAATACTTATTGTACCCAACATCTAAAGACAGATTTTTTATTCCTAAAGGAAGTTGATAAGTATGCCCTAACCAATGCAATTTTCCATTTGGCTGATGGCTTTGACAGATTTTTCAAAAAACAAGGCGGGTATCCTAAGTATAAAAAGAAGCATAAAGCAAAGAAAACATACACAACGAACTTTACGCATAACAACATAGAAATTGGCGATGATTATGTCAAACTGCCAAAGTTAGGGAAAGTAAAAGCTAAAATACACAGAAAACCCAATAGAGACTGGAAACTGAAATCAGCTACCATCACTCAAAATCGGGATAATACATACCAAGTATCTGCTTTATTTGAGTATGAAACCGAGGAGCTATATGTTCCTGTAACATCAAAGAATACATTAGGTTTGGATTATAAATCAGATGGGTTATATGTAGATAGCAATGGTAATGACTGCGATATGTCACATTACTATAGATTGTCGCAAGATAAGTTAGCAAAGTCACAACGTAAGCTGAGACACAAGACGATTGGTAGTAATAATTATCGTAAGCAACAAAAGAAAATAGCCAAGATATATAGACACATAGCGAATCAAAGAAAAGATTTTCTACATAAGAAATCTACTGAGATAGCCAATCAGTACACTTGTGTATGCGTAGAAAATCTGAATATGAGGTCTATGGCAAATAAAGGCTTCGGAAATGGAAAAGCTACTTTAGATAATGGCTACGGAATGTTTGTAAACTTCTTGGAATACAAACTAAAAGACCGAGGTGGTTATCTGGTAAAAGTAGATAAATGGTTCCCAAGTTCCCAACTCTGTCATTGGTGCGGATATAGGAATGAAAGTCTCAAAGACCTTAAAATCCGTAAATGGGATTGTCCTCATTGCGGTCACAAAGGAATAGATAGGGATTGGAATGCCGCTATCAATATCAAGGCAGAAGGATTGAGGATTTTAGAATCAGCGTAACTATAAACAATAGGGTAGGAACGATCCGAATTTACGCCTGTGGACATTGTATAAGACGAGCCGACAAGGTAACTTGTTAGGAACGCAGTAGTGGTTGAAGCAGGAAGCGCCGACTTCAATAAGTCGGAGTAGTTCACAGGAAATGTCATGGTAAATGCGATGCTTTGCATTCTCGGACGGTCAGGGGCAGGAAAGGACACCCTTGCTATGCGGATAGAAGAGAAATATGGCCTAGACCGGGTGATTTCCTATACCACCCGACCGAAACGGCAGGGAGAGACGGGGACACATCTCTTTGTCACGAAAGAGGAAGCTGACCGGCTGACCGACCGTGCTGCGGAAACAAAGATCGGGGAGTATGAATATTTCACGACCGAAGACCAGATCGACAACTGCGACATCTATGTGATTGATCCGATCGGACTGGATCAGTTGACCAAGAGGTTTCCTGACCGGAACTTCCTTGCCGTGTATGTATCGTCTGACCCTATGGAAGCACGAAAGCACGCTATCATTCGAGGAAAGTCCGAAAAGGAAGGTGCCATCTTTGACAGAAGGAGACTGGCAGAAGACGAAGAGTTCTCCCGATTTGAGAGCAAGGCAAAATCCTGTGACGGAAGGTATTGTGACAACTGTGAGGTCATGTGGATCGACAATGATTACACAAAGGAGTGTATGGACAACGCCGTAGAACAAGTAGTAGAACATTACAGAGTCATTGAGGACAGAGCAAGGAATGAACCATTGCGGTAAAGAAAAGAAACCGATCTGTTTTTGGCATAAGTTTTTAACCATAGAAATAATGTAAGAGCACCATGAGCAGATACTTTCCTCCAACGCTCGTTTTGGTTCTTCCAAACGGGCGTGACCTTGGGAAGAAAAGAAAGAGACAAACGTTTCTCCTTTCAAAAGAAAAACCTTAGAAAAGTACTTCATAATAACGTTTGCGATAGGGACGCATTCTTTTCCTCGCTTTTATGCGTTCCCTACCGAATTTCTTTCTTTTGGTTCTAGGCAAGTTCGACTCCTGCCCTTCCCACTTGCCGCTGTGAAGCGGTAGTTCCTCCTTTCATAAAGAAGAAAGACAATATATTTGGTTACGCTCGGGCAGAAAAGGTCTGTCGAAAGAATCTGTTGGGAAACAGATTCCGGCTCTGGGTTCTGAGGGTTTTACCCGAAGACCCATTATGGGTTCTGAGGACTCCGTCCGAAGGCCCATAAGGGTTCGACTCCCGGCGGGCGTACTCTTCCGAGACAAGCAACAAGTTGCTTGATTCGGAAGGATCAATTTGTACGGATAAAAGTACAATGATTTGTTTGGTAAGTCGTTGTTTTGCATAAATTCTAACCATAGAATAATTGTAAGGAATTTATGAATCCAATGAATGGATTTAATGTGGATTGGAAAGGAATTTTTATTTATGGATGGGACATTAAAGAGACTTTTAACCATGCAGAAGGAAGTCAAGGCGTTGAATAAGGAGAATGCCAAGATCGGAAAGAAGATCATCCGTCTTGGAAATATGCCGGACACCTTGGAGAATCAGGCCAAGCTTGCAGCATTGACCGACCGTAATCGTGAAATCATTGCACGTCTGGATGAACTGGACAATGAGCTGACAGAGATCGAAAAGACCCTGTAAGGCTTTCTGAGCCTTTGCATAGCAAAGGGTCAGAGTTAAAGACCGAAGTTCGACCTACGGTCGTTAACTCTTCGTTATCGCTCTGCGATAACTCAGAAGGTCGAACTTTTTGGAAAGACAAAGGCTATGAGAGAGAGGAATCGTTTCTTCTCTCTCTTTTTTTTATTTTTAACCATAGATATTTTGCATAAGATTTTACGCATAGAAGAAATAGAGAAATTTGAGCGTAAAGCAGTCGAAATGTTTTTTAGAAAGGGCGGACTTTTTTATGAAGCGGAAAGAAATCGTTCGGGTATTGTCCGTACTGATCTTGTCGGCTTCGATGGTACTTCCGGTCTCTGCGGATGAAATAAATGCCACGGGAGCAAAGCATGACCGGATCGAAGTCAACATGGGCCAGTCAGACGGGAATACCACGAACAAAACACCAAAGACGGGTGCGGACGGAAAGGTTATCTATGCAGACCCCAGTCTGGACGGGGGCTATACCTACGACAGTACCAAGGGTACCCATGACCAACAGGCTAAGACCGACTCGCCGTGGTATCTGATACGAAACACCACGGTCAGTACCGAAGGACAGTTTGTGGACCGGGACTACACCTATACGGCAGAAGAACCTGTTCCCTATGACGAATCCAAGTGGGTGAGCAGTCCGATCGTGATCCGGGCAAAGGACGATGACAAGCTGCTCCAGAAGCCGGACTTCTTGGGTTCGGGCGTACAGAAACAGCTCATTACAAGAGAAGGACAGAAAGGACATAGCGAGTCAGGCGACCTTGCATCCTTACACAAGGGATGGAACGGGTCGGACTGGGATCCGCAGTCCATTGCAAACTCGATCGGCAATACCGGAACAACGGCTACGGACACCGTAGAAGGTGCGGTCGAGTGGAAGGTCTGGACGGCGGACAATCTCTACGAAGGCAAAAAGCTGTACCCGGAGAACTTTGGTTACAAGTACGCTCCGCATTACACGGCAGAGAATCACACCTTAAAGTATGACAAGACAAAGCCGGTCGTAAGTGCCTTGAACATCACCCAGACACGGTTCTCTGACCTCACGGACATGAATTCAAAGAGCATTGCCAGTCAGACGAGAAACAGTCAGTATGGAGACAACCGTACCATTAAGTCCGATCAGGACTATGCCACCGAACTGGATCAGAAGATGACAACGACCATTCAACTGACCGTGACCGACAAGAACAGTCAAGCGTTCCATAACAACTGTGACGTGTCCGGCATCCAGAACATTCTGGTTCGGATTCAGGGCAATCATGGAAAGACGAAGACCCTGACCTATCAGAATGGACAATCGTCTGACCTGACACGTACCGGAGGGCAGAAAAACAGGGAAGGTAGTGCAGACGCCTATGCAACCTACACATGGACGGGCAATCTCTACAAAGACCCTGACCTGACCGGAGAAACGGACCTGACCGTTTCAGTCGAAGTGACCGATCAGGCAGGCAATCAACAGACCGATGTGAAGAACGATGTGATTACGAATAACCACCCGGGTGACGACATCGGACATAATGTGAGTGGTAACAAGACCCACATCCGAAACTTCGATGCCGTATCCTCGATTTATCGGAACGACAGTCTGAACGAAAAGCTGAACGGTGCTTATGTCACCCCGCATTCCAATGCCTATGCAGGAACGATCTGGAACAATTACGGAAGTTATGATGCCTTCTTCAAGGCAAACTACAACGTCTTCCAGTATGGCGAGTTCGCTACGGTAAAGTCGATTTCTTATGGATCAAGTGTAACTGGTTATGGTACCGACTTCGACTACGGAAATGCCAACATGAATGCTCTGGTATTGAAGAAACGTACCATTTACACCCAGTCTCCGCTCATTGACCGTACCTTTGGTGAACAGGACGGAAGTGAAGCCGGGCATACGGTCAGCACCACCATCGGAGCGGCCAAGATCCTGACCTACAACACCAGATTCCCGATCGTGAGTGCATCGGATGGCATTGCCAAGGGCAAGAAGGACTACAAGTACGCTCTTGACCTGACCATCAATAGCAGCGGAAAGACGGCAACAGAGAAGGCATACCGTACACCTGCATATCATATCTACTACAAATGGAAACCAAACGAACCGCCTGACCTTCGTGTTCGAATCTCCACCAACCATGGAAATGGAACCCTCCAGTATAAGTAATCCTTTCTTAGCATAGTAACAAAAGACCTATCAGAGCTTTCGCAAAGCGAAAGCGAGGAAGTAAAGACTGTAAGTCGACCTATCAGCAATATGTCTGGTAGGTCTTTTTTATTTGTTCCATAAGAATTTACGCATAGAAGAAGCGTAAAGAAAAATTTGTGCTTTGACACTACAAATGGTGATGCTATGGAAGAATTAGTGACAGTCTGCCGTATTCAGACAAAATAGCGTAGCAAAGGAGAACAAAAGCATGAATGTAGTAACGGCGTCATTTGATTATGAATCAGTTAAAAATGCAATCAAACAGCACTATCTGGGGATCGACTTTGATAAATGGGAACAGATGCCCGATGAGGAAAAAGTTCCTTTCTACTTACGTTTGTTTTCCAATCTGCTAATACCGTATGGGATAGAAGATGATTCCGTAAAATTAAGAAGGGATGAATAAACACGAGACGAATTTATTGAAAGGAAATAAGGGAATAAATCAATGAATAGTGCAACTGTCATCCTGCTTTTAATTCTCCTTCTAGGTTTTGCCGTCATCATTGCCGCCTTCTTTTTCTCCGTATCGAAACGCAATAGGCAGAAATACACGAATCTGACGCATGAGATTGCTGAGGAGGAAGAAGAGAAACGTGCCACGGCTCGCCGTAGGTATGTGACCAAGGCAATGAAGCAGCACGTCTTGGAGCGTGACCATTACACCTGTCAGATATGTGGCATATCGAAGGGATATTTGGACGATCTGGTTCCGGGTCTCGGTGATTTCCTTCTTCTGGAGATAGATCATATCGTTCCCGTTGCGAATGGCGGGAGCGGTGATGATGAGACGAATCTCCAGACGCTATGTTGGCGATGTAACCGCAAGAAGGGCAAGAACAGGACGAATGATGAGGTCAGGGCCGTGATTAACTATGGTCGTGACCGATTGAAATAAAAAAAAGAATGTATGAGGTGATAAGAGTATGACTCAGAACGAAAAGCATTTTTGCGATGCAGCCAAGAAGGTATTCAACGAGGACGGCAGTATTCGGGTATGCGGACGGGATGCCGTACGAAGCCTTATTGAAGCGGCCGAACAGGTGGATCCCACAAGGGATTTCGGCAACAAGGAGATTGGCAGAATGAATGCTGATACAGTCTGGAATCTCCTGACCGAAATCGAAAAGAAGGAATGAACGATGCCGAAGGTAAGAAATAAGCTCCTGTATTACGCTCACCGGAAATACGGAAAAGACATCACCGTAAGAAAAGAAGAAGATGGCGTTTTGCGGTTCTGGACAGAGTTTTATGCGATCACGCTGACGCTTACGCCCGATGGCAAGGTCGAAGAAAAGGTCCGGAAACGGGAAGGCACAAGTGCCAAGCAATACTTTGACGGCAAAGCCAAACCAAAGACCAATCCACCAGTTAAAGCACGGAAGAAAGTGACTGTGAAGAAAACGGTCACGAGGACTGCACCAAAGAAGAAATCCGAGAAAGTAACAGCAAAGGCAAAGACACCTGTTCAAGAGCCAAAGCGTGAGAAAGCCGTTACACCGAAAGCAACAAAAAGATGTACAAGGACCGTGCGTACAAAACTTCGTCCCGGTGACGTTGTAAAGTCCATCTATTGTGATGACCTGTACACCATCCTTTCAAATGAGGGTGACGGGATCGTTCGTGTGGCAGCAGGGCAGGTGTCTCAGAACGATGCAAAGTACCATTCCGAGTATCTTATGACGCAGTATGACCTTACAGAACTGCATAGGAAAGGAAGGACACAATAAAAAATAAGCACCTCTTTCCTTTTGGAAGGGGGTGCTTTTGCTTGCATTTGCTTGCATTTCCGATCTTTCCCTAACGAGCAAGACGATATAGCTTGTCAAAACCTTATCGTTCCTGCAAAGCGATGTCCGTCAGAGAACGTATAGTCGTCTTTGCTTGCTTTCCCGGTAAACTGGAAGGCGTCTTCCTTTTCCTGTTCGGACATCCGATCCATGACAGAGGAAAACGTTCCTGCATAGTCCGACAGACCGGGTGTCTTGTACTCCCCAAAGGGGAAGTTATTGTTATCATAGTCAAAGGTTACCTTTACCATTGTTCTTGCCATAGCGAAATACCTACCTTCCTTTCTTTACATAACGATGACTGGCACAAACATATCGCCGTTTTCGAGAGCCGTAATGAGAGCACGCAGTTGGTAGAGCTTGCCTTGATAGAGGTGCCGGTATTTTTCCTGCCGTTCTTCGGAATCGAAGGCATCGGGATTGTAGTGGCACCAGTCGTCCAGATGGTCGTGGATGTCGTTATAGACTTCATGTGCAAGGGTGACAAGGTATTTGTCCAAATTGTCGGGCGGGTAGTCGGCCAGATCATCGACCGGTACTTCCGTCATATTGAGGTAGGGCGGTTCGTTCTTGGCGTTGTTGACAAGATACAGGGTACGATTCCAGACAAGGCAACCGAACTGGTATCCTTCGGCATCGAGCGTGATGGAAAGATGAGTCGGAAGGTCGGTGGTTGCCATATCAGTCAGGCACGAGATGAAGGCATCCAAGACAATGGACGGCACATCATCGAGGTAGCTTGCAGCTCCAAGGACGGTATTATTGATGGTCACAGTCACCCATCCTGCGATTGGTAGTGATAACATCTCTTTCTCCTTTCCTTTACATTTCGTGGCTCTGCAAAATCTGTTCGGTCATATCTTCCAACTCCCGAATGGACAGGTCGATGTCACCGTTACAGATCCGTTCCATCTGCTTTTCAAAGAATAACTTCTGTGCAATCCGCCGTTTGAGATTCCGATCCACATTGACGGCATCCTGATAGTTCGTGATGGCAGAAAGGCAGCACTCGTCCTGCTCATAGAAATACTGATCCTCGGCTGAGGGAACGGACTCCATGTGGGAGAGGGCAGAGCTGATCTTGCTATTGTTCGGGTCGTCCGAGCGGTCGCTAATTTCGTCAATGATGGCATCGAAAGATGTGGCATTGCCGGACTGCATGATCCGTTCCAGAGTACGAACGGTGGCTGCCTTCTTCGGGACTTCCTTCCCGTCCAGTACCCGCTTCATCCGCTTCCGATCGTTGTCGGGGATTCCGGTCTGCATGGCGGTCGCATGGGCGATGGCATGGCGGATATTCTTGTCGAAGTAGGAGATGGGAGGTACGGCACGAAGGCTGACGGTCAGGGTACCACATTTCCTTGGATGTTCGCTCAGAAAATGGTTGATACACTCGGTAAAGCTTTCCTCATTGCAGAAGGGGCAGGCATTGGTACCGATGGTCTTGGTTAAGTTGTCCACCATGTTCTGTAGGAAGGATTGTTCCTCTTTGGAGATGATTCCTTTGTCTAAAGCAGTATTGACATCCAATTCCTTATCCCCTTTCAGGACTTTGAGATAGAAGGGACGGAATGCACGGAAACGCTCCAGAGCAACCAGATAGATGTCCTGAAGGCAGTCCTCTCTGGACACGCAGCCATAGAAGTCGTGGCTCTGTAAGGCCTGCTGAATCGGATAGTTCAATGCGTACTGAATGACGGCAAAAGCAGAATCCTCATCGTGGCAGTTCTCAAAGGCACGGATGAAGTAAGAAGAAAATTGAGCATTCGCTGACCAGTTGGAAAGAATAAATGATGCGGACGGAATGTGCTGAAATGAATACTGAAACATATAAAGACCTCTCCTTTTTCTTGTAGACCAATAATCTGAGCCTTTGTGTAACAAAGGGTCAGATTTAAAGACCGTAGGTCGAATTTGTAAGGAATGTAAGTAACATCAGATCGTCACGATAGTTCAGACTGTTCAGATAAGAGATGAACGATTGTTTTGTTTTCTTCCTTACAAATATATTATATCGCACACACCCCCTTACACTCAAATTGGTACGGAGATGACTTTTCAAATTCGTGTATTTATTTCAGTACACTATTGAGACGATCGGGGGTATGTTTTGAGCAAAAAGGGAAAGTTGGACTTTGCTCGAACCTAAAGAACAGGCACGGAATTGAGAGGTTTCGTGTAGTGATGTGAATACAGCAGAGCCACCTTTGCTGAGGTAGATGGCAAACATACGTTCTAGGTTTACTGCTATTATAACCAAACGTATGTTCGATTGCAATAGGACAAAAAAAGAATCCTATTCGCATGGGGCGGGGGTCTTATGCCATAAGAAAAAGGACTCCAATCGTTGAAAACACGGCGATTGTCAACTATAATTAAAATAAGTAGATCAAAGAAAAGGGGGAGCACTATGCAGGTATATACAAGTGACGATCTGAAAGAATTTATCACCCGTGAATTACAAACCCTTGCGACAGATGGTGTACGTCATAGTCGTTTCTGCAAAGCTGACTTAGATACATTTTTACACAATTCCAGTCACAAGGTCTGCGGTATCTATGGACTGCGAAGGACAGGAAAAACAACCTTAATGTATCAGACCATTTCGGAAATGGACTGTAACAACGTTGTTTTCATGAAATGCACCCCCAATGATAGTTATGTTGATATTGAAAATGTCATCCAGAACGTTCCGCAAACCTATATTTTTATTGATGAAATCACAAAAGCAGACGGTTTTATCAGACTGTCATCTTCTCTTTATGACGATTATCCGACAAAGAAAATCGTCATTGCCGGGACAGATAGTGCTGCCATGCTATTCGCCAAAGAAGACGAACTCTTCGACCGAATTGATTTGATTCATACCACTTATATTTCCTTTGCCGAGTTCCACTATTTGCTTGGAAAGTCATTAGATGATTATATCCGATATGGCGGCACATTAACGGATGGAGCAAAGATATATAATGAAGATTCATTAGCGGAGTACACGAATACCGCCATTGTTTCGAATATTTGCAAAAGTGTCGAGGTGGGCGGACGTGACATTCCTCACAGACGACTGTATGACTTATACATTAGTGGTATGTTGGAGTCCGTTATCAACAAAACCATAGAGAGACAGGCGAGGGAATTTTCTCTGAATGTCGTACAGGGAGTGTTCTCAAAGTCCAACAATTTTGGTTCAGCAAAAGACTTGACCATCCAACAGGACATTCCGAAAGAGGATAAGGTTGCATTAGCAAACTGGAAAGATCATACAGAGGTATGTCGATACATTTCAGAGCAATTACGAATGCAGCCTGCGACCGGGATCAAAGAGTCCGATTTTGAACTCATGACAAAATTTTTAATGAAATTGGATGTGCTGAGTAAAAAACCAAACGGTGAAATCTTTTTTACGCAATGCGGGATGCAGTATTGTTTTGCAGAAATCCTTATCAATAACATCGTACATTCCATGCAATTTCGGAAACTTTTCCAAAGAACGCAAACCGTTTTTCTCGAAAAATTGCATCAGGATGCGGTTGGACACATTTTGGAAAATGTGATTCAAACGGATGTCATGAAATGTCCGGCGTTATCAAAAATGGAAACCGGGAAAGCGGACGACATCGGAAACGGAGAGTTCGACTTCTATATCCTGAATCCAAACACACAGGAAGCACTTATCTATGAGATCAAAAGAAGTTCTGTGATCGTACCAAAGCAATACCGCCATTTGGCCAATCAGGAATTGTGTAATGATTTTGAGCGGTTGTATCAATGCAAAATCATTGGAAAAAGCGTCTTGTATCAGGGAAAACCGCAAATGCTTGATAATGGAATCTGTTACCAAAACATTAGTGACTTCCTGCTTCACATTGAGGATGCAACAAAATGCTTGGTGAAGGATACCGAAAAAGACAAAGATATGAATACGGAAAAGACGAAAAACGTCAGCGACAAATTGTTGGACGATTACGAGGAAGAACGATAAACCACCCATTATCTTCAAGGTGATGGGCTTTCTGGTGGAGACTTTATAAAAACAAGAAGCACCCTGATCTCTCTATCGAGAAAAGGGTGCTTTTTTGATCTTTGATTCTTTACTTTCAGATCAGATATTCTGAGCTTTCGCAAGGCGAAAGCGAGGAGTTAAAGTTCATCGAACGAACTTCTTTTTCTTCTTTTCGATACCGAACACAGCCATTCCGGAAAGAAGTGCGGTCAACAGTCCGACAGGAGCAGAAGTCGGTTCTCCGGTCTTAGGAGACTTTGCTTTGCTTTCGACTCTTCTCTGGTCTGTATCGGTTACAGTAGCGTGGTTTGTATTGGCTACAGCAGCGACATTGGCCGTTGCCGTGACAACAGGAGCGTCTTTTACGATAAAGGTCGTATCTTCTTCTCCATAGGTATAAACAAAAGTCAACTGATGCCTTCCTGCCTTGAGACTGTTCAAGAAATCCTTATGCAGGGTGGCAATCGTAGAACCTTCCTTCAGGTCATAGTTCTCTTCATTCACATAATCACCGTCTACGGTGAGATAGTTGAAGTAGGGAAGGGAACCATTGGCACGGAAGGTCATATCCGTTGGCTCTGCCTTATCGAAGGTCGTATTGGCACCATCCGTCACGGTAAGCAGACTGTTTAAGAGAGCGGTGGTAGGAAGGGTGTCCTTCCAAGCCTGATCCTGTTCTGCCTTTGCATTCTGTACCAAGGAATCCTTCTCGGCGACAGTATGTTCTTTTTCTGTCAGATTGGAAGTAGCAGTTGTGACAGTTTCCTGTTCTTTGGTAAGCAGAGCTGTCAACCGATCCAGTTCCTGATTCAGGTCGGTCAGAGACTTTGTAAGCATTTCTTTTCGGCTCAAGGCGTCCGATTCCTTCTGTTTTGCGGTCTGCACCTTTTCTTCGGCATCGGTGATCGCCCGTTTTGCCTTGACGGATTCCTGATAAGCATTTGCTTTTGCTTTGGCGATGGACTCGGCATTGGCCTTGGCTTTCGTGGCATCGGACACAGTCTTCGTTGCCTGTTTAACATCAGCCTGTGCCTTGGTAATCGCCTTGGTAACTGTCTGGATGTCGGCACTTGTCTTTGCTACGGCAGCATCGGCATCGGTCTTCGCCTTGGTCTTTTCATTGACCAAATCCTTTGCTTTTGACGCTTTTGCCTGTAAGGACGGAATAGCCTTTCCGCTGACGACATCATCGAAGGTTGCCTTAGCATTGGATTCTGCCTGCTTTGCATTAGAAAGGACAGTACTTGCTTTCGCCTGATCTGCTGCCTTCTTGTCATAGAGTGCTTTGGCATTGGCGGTGACGGCATCGGCTTTCGCCTTTACGTTCTGTACGGCAGTATCGTAGGCAGTCTGCTTTGCTTTGGTATCCGCCTTGGCAGTATTCCAAGCGGTCATGGCATGGGTCAATGCAGTCTCTTTCTCTGCAAGGACATTCTGTGCAGAGACAAAAGCAGTTGCCTTTTCGCCTGCTTCCTTCTGCTTGTCGGAAAGGGCAGTAGCAAGGGTAGTTTTATTCTTTTCTGCTTCGGTCTTTGCCTGCTCTGCCTTGGTAAGGTTTGCTTTGGCAGTCTCTACGGCAGCTGTCAGGGAAGCCACATTATTGTCTGCCTTGGCTTGATTAAGAGCATTCAACTTTTCAGAAAGGGCAGCCTTCGCATTGTCCAGTTCCGTCTGCGCCTTGGTGAGGGCAGTATTAGCTGTTTCTGCTTCCTTCTTGGCTGAATCCAGGTCGGCATGGACTTTGTCATAGTAGGCATCAAAAGAAGCCTTATAGGTGTCATAGGAAACACCTTGAGTGAACATATTGAAATCTTGAACCTCTGTGTTAGTGGCCAAGTATTTCGTATCTACGCCATTTATACCCAATCCGGTGGATCGATATGAACGATTTACAATATTTTTATAATGACCGATATCTGTTGGATCGACACCACAATTTTTACGAATTTCGTCATCGGAAGCCTGTGGATGTTCTTTCCGATACGCATTTGCAACATCATAATTGTTTTTTTCTGTCTGATACCAACCCTGATATGCTTGTTCTCCACAACCCCAAGCTACGTTTTCACCCATAGCAGAAGGCTTTGCTTCTTCATACTTTCCTGATGTTGGTATCCAATGGTCAGAAGTATATTTTTCCATATTGGCCGAAGCCTGTGCATACGCCATTACAGAATCCGCTACATTTAGAGGGGAAAGTCCTGTGAAATTATCATCCTGAACACGAAGGTCGTTTCCAGTCTTTATCATGTCAATGGCGGTCTTCATGTTTTCCAGATTGGTTGCGTCCCCTTCTTTTCCGATATGGGTAATACCTTCCGGAACGCCAGCACTATGACGATAACTTACTTTGTAACTATCCTCGGTTGCTGCAAACTGAATAATGTCACAAGCGATCTGTGCATCGTTTCGTTCTTCTTCCGAAAGGTTCATGTCCTTTGCTCTTGACTGGAAGAATCCAAGCGATCCCTGTGCGATGATAGCTTCGGCAGCCTTGACCTTGGCATTGGCATCGTCTAATGCTTTCTGTGCAGTAGTTACTGCCGTTTGTGCGTTCTGTACTGTCGTTTCGGCATTCTCATATTCCGTCTGTGCAGTTGCAATCTTTCCGTCTGCGTCTGAAAGTGCCTTCTCTGCATTGGTAACATTTTCCTGTGCAAGAGCGACTGCATCCGTCTTTGCCTTGACATCCGTTTCTGCCTGAGCAAGGGCGGTTTCTGCATCCGTAACAGCCTTGTCTGCGGTATCCTTTTCTGTCTGTGCCTTGGTAACGGCAGACTTGGCATCGGTTACCGCCTGATTTGCCGTTTCATAAGCCGTCTGCTTTTCAGCTTCGGTCGCCTTGGCAGTATTCAGGGCTTCTAATGCAGTCTTCGCCTTGGTCTCGGCTTCCGTCAGAGCAGTATCGGTGTTGGTAACTGTTGTGGGATCGGCTTTGACTGATTCCATAGCCTTTGTAGTCGCATCGTAATCTGCCTTTGCTAACTCTGTGGCCTTTTCGGCTTCGTCATAGGCAGACTGAGCTTTTTCGGTTTCTGCCTTTGCATTCTGCCATGCCCGATAGCTTTCGGTCTGTTCCTGTGTGGTCTTGTTATCCCGAAGGTCGATGGCATCCGCTAATGCTTTGTCGGCAAGTTCCTGATTTGCCTTGGCACTAGCAAGCTCTTCTTCTGCCTTGGACTGTGCTTCGATGGCAGACTCCTTATCAGCGGTTGCCTTCTCTAAGGCCGTCTGGTAAGACGTCAGAACATCCTTTGCCGTATCTTTTCCTGCCTTGGCCTTGGTAAGATCAGTTTCTGCTTTCTTTAAGGCTTCATTGGCAGACTGGGATTCCATCATCCGTTTGTTCAGTTCTTCTTCGGCACCGATTGGATTGGCTGTCTTGACATCCTCTAAGGCAGACATGGCGTCTTTCGTTGCCTGTGCGGTCTTTTCCAGTTCCGTGTCATTTTCGGTGATATTCTTCTTGGCATCGGCAATGGCAGTATTCTGCTTTGTAATCTCACTCTGGACATTCGAAACGTTTGTCTTTGCGTTCTCTATTGCCTTTTTGGCTTCTTCCAGAGCCGCCTTGGCATTTGCCTGATCGTTGACAGCTTTGGCATAGGCGGTCTGCTTTTCAGCGAGTACCTTCTGCTTTTCGTCCCAATTCTTTTCAGCAGTCTTGATGTCATTCACGGCATCGGACTTCTTCTCAACGGTATGTCCTTTGTCGGTGACAGACTCCTGTGCAAAAACAGGCAGGGCATTGGTACCGCTTAAAATGGCGGTCAATGCCAGAGCAGCGGCTTCGGTACGGACGATGTGTTTGTTACGATTTGCCATATACAGTATTCTCCTTGTTCAATGACTTCCCCCAAGTGATGAGGTTCTTTCATTTCCCTACAATCTTATTATAGCATTCCTGTGTCCATACCCCCAAATTCATACGGAGACAACTTTTCGTATTCATGTACTTATTTTGATACACACGAAAGTTCGGAAGTTCAACCTACAAGATTCCGAAATTCGACCTACGGTCTTTAATTCTTCGTCATTGCTACGCAATGGCTCCATCATTCCGAAAAACGAAGATTTTTCCGATAGATACAGGAAGGCATGAAAAAGAGAGGGGACTGAAAATTAGTCCCCTCTTCTCTTTTTGTCCCTTAGGTTTGCTCCGCATCCTTTGGCTTGGTACTCATGATACGGTAGAGTTCCGTATTGGTCGGGAAGTCATTCTTGAAGGGAATGTTCTGGGTTCCGATATGGATGAGTCCATGTCCGGATTCGACACCGTTGATGTAGGAAACCTCGGTATCATTGAGGTTCAGCATGGATCGTAGAGCTTCCCGGTCAAGCATGGCCTGATTGAGCATCTCGATAAAGTTCGTATTGTTGATAATGGAACGTGCGTCCGGGGACTGGAGCAGGTCTTCGGTGTTCTGTGTGATGCCGGTCAGTACCAGTCCGAACTTTCTGGCACGTTTCCACATGGTCTTTACCGTGTCGGAAGAAGTTTCGTTCCGAAGGAGCATATGGAACTCATCAATGAAAGCATAGGTTCGCTTGCCCTTGATGGCGTTGGCCGTTGCTTGTGTCCAGATCATATTGAGACACACCTTCAATCCAAGCTCTTCCAGAGTGGATCCGATATGGTGAATATCAAACACGATCAGCCGTTTATCGACATCCACATCCGTTCGACTGGCAAAGGAGTCGTAGTTCTGTCCGCAGAACATTTCCAAACTGAGTGCCATTTCCTGTGCTTCCGGATAGGTCTGTCCATATTCCATCAGACCCTTCCAAAGATCCTGCAAGGTCGGTGCCGCATTCCGGTCAATGGTCGGCTTTCTGCCGGTCTCAGGGTCAGGCTCTTCGTTCATCAGGGTATGTACATAGTTCTGATAGAGTCTGGTTAAAACCTTATTGATGATGGACTTATGTGCCGGGGTTAAAACGCTATAATTCTTTGATACACCGCCCTGCATCATGGTCTCACACAGACTGGTGATGAAGTCCGCCTGTTGTGCCAGAGGGTTCATGGTTTCATCGACCGAGGTATCCATATCCAAGTCGAAAGGATTCAAGTGAACGTGATTACCCGGGGCAATCTGAATGACCGTACCGCCCAGTTCCTTTGCAATGATGGAATACTCGCCATCGGGGTCAATGACGTAGACGTAAGCGTCACTATTCAGGATGGCGTTAATCATCATCATCTTGGCGGCGAAGGATTTACCGGAACCGGATGCACCAAGGATCAGTCCGTTATAGTTCATGCCCTTCATTCGATCGAGGAAGATGACCGACTTATTCACTGCATTCAGGCCGTAGTAGAATCCGTGTTCGTCCAAGGTGGACATTTCGGTAAACGGCATGAAGGCCGCCATGTTCTCTGTGGTCAAAAGACGCTTACTATAAGTATGGTTCGTGTTCAAGGGAAGGCTCGCATTAAAGCCGTTCTCCTGCTGCAAGATAAAGGGGGTGAATCGGCACAGGTTCTGGTTCTGCACGGACTTGATCTCGGCAACGGTGCGGTTCAGTTCGTCTACGGACGTACCAAAGGCGGTCAGGTTCATCTGGAAATAGAACACTCTCTGGTCTCTCGACTGCATATCCCGTTCCAGTTGCTCGACCTGTTCCTTTACAATGGCAAGGTCACCGCCGATCAGGTCAGGACTATATCCGGACTTGATGGCTGCCTTCTGCTTCTCGATCAGCTCGGAATTGACCATGACCTTCTTGTTATGAACGAGTCTGGTTCCGTCTGCCTGATCCAAGGGCTGTACGTCTATGGAAATCAGAAGCTTGGAATTGATGTCCATGAGGTCACCCACAAAGTCCGTAGACAGGAAGTTTGCAATCCCGCTTAAATACATGGACTTTGCGACCTCTTCGCCCACAATGAACTTATCCGACTGGAACTTGAAGGCAGGCGGGGCGATCAGGTCTTTGGTCGTCATACCAGTCTTTTTTAACATCTCAAAGTTGACATGAGTCTTTCCGTCCTCGTCATGCTGAAACAGGGGGTTGTCTGCTGTGCCATAGATCTTCGCAAGGACTTCCAGATACTCGTCAAGGGAGAGAGGTTTCACTTCCTTCTTTAAGAAGGTCCGCATTTCCTGTTCGACCTTGGCATCCAGATCCTTGAAATGCCTTGCCGCAGAATCCACACTCTTTTCCTTGACGCTATAACAGAGATAACGGTTGGTGATGATAGACCCTCTGGACTCAACCAGTTTCTCATGCACGATCGAATTCATTTCTTCCCGAAGGGAGTCCATGGAGTCGCCACGCTCCTGCATCTTCATCTTGGCAAACCGCATTTCAATATCATCGACCGTGTTCAAGAGGATGAACTGAACGTGTTCGTTTGCTTCAATGGAATTTAAGAAGGTCTCATACTTGTCGAAAAAGGTGTTCTGCTCCTCTTCGGAAAGTGTCTTGAAGTTCGCTTCCGGAAGGCGATAGAGCTTACAAAAGATCCCAGGTTCCGACTGGATCATACCGTTCTGGTACACGTCAATATAGGGAACGGTACGTTGTGCGGTGGTCGCCTGTTTCTTCTTTTCCTGTTCTGTTTTCTCACCACTTGTACTACTGCTACTGGTACCGGTGAGAAGTTTCATCCAATCTGCCATGATAAAAACTCCTTATTTGATAGCACGAAGATTCGGGTCTTTACTGGGACGAACCGTATTCTTTTCTTTTTTCGGTTTGCTCTTCTTTTTCTTCCCCTTCTTGTCAGTCTTTTCTTCTTCCTTCTCCTCTACCATTTCCTGCTTTTCCAGTTCTTTCACGCAGGATAGCTCGGTATGGTACAGTCGTTTCGATGGATTGATGTAATTATCCCGAATGATAATGGGGAGGATTTTTTCCATGGGTTCGCCGTAAATCTTGACGAATCCCCAGATGAGAAACGGCATGGCAGCTAAGACGGCCAGATAGATCCGCTGCTGCATGGGAAGATTGGTTGTTCCCTTAAATCCGACAAACAGGGCTAAGAGTAATCCTGTCGTACCAAACCCGACCTGCCTTGTGGTAAAGTTTCCGAGTGCCCGGTTCTCACGGGCAAGAATGTCCTTCGACATCGTAACAAACATGATTTTGTCCTTTCCTCACGCTCCAAAGGCTTCACTTACCACGCTCTGGAGCTTCTTTATCATGCCGACTTCTGCCAGTCCGATCGCACAGTTGACACCGATGGACAGGAAGAATGCACCGGCAGCAAGAGCACCGTTCTGTGCCATAGAAGCATTGATTCCACGGGTGAGCCAGTCACCTGCTTCAAAGACGACCTTGATGAGAGGACCCATGGCAAGCAGGGCGATGTATCGTTTCAGATAACGGATCGCCGTACCACGCCAACCTTCCTCGGTCACAAAGGAAAAGGCAATCGGCATTAAAGCACCACGAATACACATTTCCATCAGCCGGGACAGTAGAACCGTTAGGATCAATAGCAAGGGGATCCATTGCATCGCTGACGCCATCGCCACGGTCGCACCGTTTTGTAGTCGGGCAAACCCGTCATCCGGCATGATACTGTTTATCATGTTAAACGTATTCTTCGCTGATCCTGCCCCCGATCCCATGGATCCATTACTGTTAATCAGATTCCCCATCCAGTCTGCAATCGCAGAACCCAGATTCAGGAAGTTTTGACAGTTATCGATCATAAAGATTCCGACCGCAAGCCGGGCAAAGAACTTGACAAAACTATCGAGAGTCATACGCTCCGACATTCCAAGGTCAACCAAGGCCAGAAGGAAAAACATGAGAGCAATACAATAAGCAACAGGCACCAAGGCAGAAGATACGGTCGTCTGGAAGGTCACGAGAAAATTATCTCCGCCCGTGGAAAATCCATTCAGGGAAACGGCAGAGTTAATCAGCTTGTCGATAGGACCGGACTGTGCCTGAGAATAGATGATTCCACCGGCAAAGTCGGCTTCCGACTGCTTTAGAATCCCGCCTTTGTCTGAAAAGCCAAGCTTTTTCGCAAGAGCGTTTGCTTCCTTTCTGCCGCCATCGCCTGTTGCAATCTTGTCCAATGCAGACTGAAAGTCCGCATCCGACATATTTGAAAAAGTAGCCATAAAATTTCCTTTTCATATCAGGAAAGGGGATGAAGACTTGCTCCACCCCCTTTTTCCTTTAGTGAGTTATGAGAGTCCAACAGCACCTTTGATGGGATTCCACAGGAAGATACGGAAGGCAACGAGGGCACCGCCAATGACAAGGTCTTTGGCTCCGGCAGAAATCGCTTCCGGGTTGTTGTCGTTCTTAACGCCGTTTAAGACCTTGGCACCACCCATGAGGACAAAGAAAATACCAATCAGGGGGAACAAAGTCACCAGAGCGTCAAGAACGGTCGTAACCAGTTTCTCCGAGTTCGCCGATCCGCTTCCGATTTCTGCATGAGCGATACCGCCCGGAAGGGCAACAGATCCAACGGAAGCCATCACAAGGGCTGTGGTAATCTGTGTCTTGGCAGAAGAAAGCTTCTCTTCTGCGGTTGATAGGAACGAATGATTTTTCCGCATAATAAGATTCTCCTTTTTTTGTTTATGCTACTAATACGGACTAACTCTTCGTAAAAACCTTCCTCTTTGTATTGGTTCTTTTCCAAGCTCCCCTCTTTCGGAAAGCCTGAAAAAGAACGCCCACTATGTATTGGCACAAGCAAAAAGGAGTTTTTGCGAACGGAAAGAAATAATTTTCTTCCCTTTCTTCTATGGTTAAAGTGTTATTCAGAAAAAACGTTGTTTCTTTTCTACGGTTTCTATGACTACTATTTCTACGATTAAACCGTTGTCAACTACCCACGGCCTAAAGATCACGGGTTTGTAACCACCCAGTCGTACTAACGACTTACGTCTCCGACCTTTAACCCCAATAGATATTATTATCTAAAGTGGCGTTACATCATAGGGTGGTTGACAACACCCTTTACAGCAAAGTTTACTCGGCTGTAACTGTATCAGGTACTTGACTATCTTCGAGATAGCTGATTCCCATGCGGTACAGATTCATAGCTCCAATACGGTCATCGTTTGATTGATAGCCACAGTTTTTACAAGTAAACAGATGTATCCTCTTGTTGCGGTTAGACTTTTCAATGTGTCCACATACAGGACAGCATTGACTCGTATAACGAGGGTCAACCTTAATGACAGTAGACTGATTCTGTTTCGCCTTGTAGATGAGTTTTTGTTCAAGGTCATAGAAAGACCATGACACAGAGACATAGCGATTTTTTGTTCTCACACGTTCTGTGGCATTACGAACACCTGTCAAATCTTCAAGTACGAAAAGAGTATGCTTTGGATTATTCTCAACGAGTGCCTTTGATACACAATGGTTTACATCCTGCATCCAACGGTTTTCTCGCCGACCAATAGCTTTAATCCTACGTCTTGCAGATGGAGTGTGACGCATTTGAAGTTCTTTACGAAGTTTAAAATAGTGAGCACGTTTCTGTTTGATGGGTTTACCGCTAACAAATCCAGACTTGTGCTCACTATCATAGGTCGCAACAACAAAGTTTATACCTCTGTCAATGCCAACAACATTACAGATGTCAGAGGTATTGCTTTCCTCTACATCATAAGTGACAGGGATATGTAAAAAATATTTGCCATGCTTATTTACAAGCTTGGCTGTGCCAAACTTATAGATTGTATGGTCAAAGTATTTAGACATACCTTTAGAGACATAAGGCAACTTAACACGTCCGTTTAGCGTATTTACAGAAAAACAGTTTTTCGCTAAGGAATAATCTCTGTTCCAAACCAAATCATACTGAGGCTTTTTGAACGAGGGCTTAATCCATTCCTTTTGATTTTCAAGAATAGTTTTATAGCTTGCAATGACTGTTTTCAAAACAGACTGAGCCATTTGCGATTTAAGGTTAAACTTCTCTCGCAAAGTAGAATACAAAATCTTATTAAGTGAAAACTGCTTTAAGTCATGAGTACGGAATACATAGTCTGAAACATAATTACAGGCATCACGATAAACAGACATCGTTTCATCGAGCAAAACTTTATCTGCATCAGTAGTGACTACTTGAACTTTTGCTGTTATTGTCATCTGTTCCATGAGAGTTCTTTTACCTTTCCAATACTTCTATGGTTAAGATGTTGTTTGGAAAAAATTTCAGAACGGTCAGTATGTTGAACCTACCGGCTCACCATTCAGTTAAAATGGTGAGTCGTTGAACTCTTCTGGTCTGGTGCTACGAATGACCGGACTGCCTTCTCCATATCCCTGTACCCGTCCGGCAACCTCTTCCGGTTCACAGGCGAACTGGCGGAAGAACTCGTGTAGTCCTTCCCGACTGTCGTCACAGATCGTAATCATGTGGCTTGGGGTGGGACACTCATACTTCTGTCGGACATACCGGCTGATGGGGTACCTATCATAGTCAAACTTCATCTTTCCTGACTTTGTGTCCTCGGCATAGTCGGACGTGTACTTGTAGTAAGGGTGGTCAGGATAGTTATACTTTTCGTCCAAGACGGGATTATGTCCGGTGGAAAGCACAAGCTCCATACGGTTGGGCAGTCGTCCGATCTGGTCGGGGGTCATGAGGTCTGCCTGCTCGGTCTGGACGTTCTGGCTAATCTTCTTATTGTCGAGGGACACGCTTGATCCGATCTTGGTCGTCTTACCAAGTTTTGCAGAGAGCCATTCCACGGTCTCCTTCGCTTTACCGCCAAGGAAGACGGTCTGATAACAACCGGTGTCAATGGTCTCCCATGTGTCCTTATACATTTCCTTTAACTGGGTAACACCCTGTACGATAACGTCACAGGAGATGTCGTACTTTCGTACCGTAGTCAGCCTTGCAGGGAAGGACGGAATCTTACCGATGTTGGCAAACTCATCCAGAAGCATTCGGATATGGGTCGGATTCTTGACCGATTCCCCGTCCTGCTTTACGATTTTGGCGTGTTTCAGGTCGGACAGGTACTGCTCTGCAAGCTCGGCATCCGGTCGTCTGCTTACCACTCTGCCCTGATCGTCAATGATTTCGTAGAAGCAGTCATTGACTTCCTGATTGACCACAACCTTTTCGATATGGCTATTCTTGATACTGGCGACATCCTTCTCAATCGCATCCATGTCCGTCCAACTCTGGTCGTACCACTTGACCTCTTCCCCGTTCTGTAACTTCAGATGGTGGGTATGCTGCACCTTATGTTCTCCCCGGTCATAGAGGATGTCGAACATCTGAGAGTAGAGCATGGAGCAAAGGAAGTTATAGGAGGAATTGGAGACCGGGATATTGATGAACAGCACATCTCTGCCCGTTCCAAAAGAGTCCAAGTCGATCGAGTCGGTACTGGTGATATTGGCAATGTCCTGCACATTGAAGGCATCCAGTCGTACCTGAGTCGTTGCCAGAATGGTGTCTGCGGTCTTACCGGGGGTGGTCTTAAAGTCCCGCCATTTCTTCAGGCAGTAGGGGTCAAGCTTGTTGCCATATCCATCGTCATCCCAGAATTCCTTATGGTTGGCAAGGTTATTAAAGATATGGCCGAGGGCGGTCTTCTCCTTGTCGTGATAGGTCTTATCGTTCGCCCACTTATCGTCCAGTCGTTCGTTGGTCATTCGGGCAATCTCACAGAGGTTCGGGAAGTCCTTTTTATACACATAGCCGTCCATAATCAAAGGATTGTCACCATACTTGGTCAAGAGACCAATGATGGCACAAAGGTAGGAGTTCATGGCCGCATCCCAGAAGGGGTCGGCATTACTGTTTCCGTTACTGGTGTCGGTATTGGCAATGAAGGTATCAACCAAGGTCTTAATATCGACTTCTTTCCGGCAGTAGTGCATGGGGTTATAGGTACTGGTATGGTTCTTTGTTGCAATATCAAAGATTCGTACCTTATACCCGAACCGATACAGGGTCTCTCCCATCTGCTTTACAATGTCTCCGGAAGGGTCTGTGACGATATAGGAAGAATTCATCTGCAAGAGATTCGGTTTGACATATCCACGGGATTTACCGGTACCGGGTTCACCGACAACGAGGTTGTTGACGTTTGTGATGTCGTGGGAAAGATAGCTGATGTACATATTCTTCGAAAGAATGTAGTTCGAACCAAACTGGATATGTCCCGGTTCTCCAAACGGTTCTGCCATATTGGTCTCCATCTTATTCGTGTCGCCCCACTTGGCATTACCCTTGATACTGTCCTTTCGGTTCTGGAGTCTCGGTTTTTGCAGGGTATAAACGAAGAACACAATGAGAAGCACAAGGATTCCGAATCCAACGGCACCGGTAAGTGCAGCAGGCCCTCCGCCATAGCCCTGATAAGCCGGATTCCAGACGGGGAGCTGTTTGACTCCCTGAACGGTCTGTATGGCTTTGCAATGAAAGGGATAGTTGAACTTGGTCAGAAGATTCTGCCCGCCAAGGGAAAGTGCCTGACCCATGTCGGGAGAGTCCACACCGTTCAGCCGTAAGGTCACATAGGCTGCGGTATAGTGCAGGGAGTAAAGGAAAGTGAAAAGAAACATTACGATCCCGACAATGAAGAATTCCTTCCGTAGGGTCTTCTCCTGTTCCTTTAAGGGGCTTTCCTTCCGAAGCTCCGGTGCGTCTGTCGGATTCGGGTCTTTCATGAACCCGAAGACAGACTTCATGGAAAATTTAGCCAAAATACATCACCTCAATCTCTTTCTGCTTCTTTGTCTTTGTCCACGGTACGCTCCAGTTCGGTCTGCATGACACGGTACATCCGCTCATCGCCGTCTTTCCCGAGCTGCATGGCAGCCGTATGGTTTAAAACATGGACACGGCCAATCGTGTTCCTGATCTCGTCCATGGCATTCTCCACGGTCTTAGTCGATCCATTCGAGAATTTACCTACAAGTGCGTTCAGTTCCTCGGAATGTAAGAATTCCATTCTGGCCTGCAAGACCTCATTGACCTTCATGGTCTTCTGATTTGGATAATGCTCCAACATCCACCGTTTCTCTGTGGATAGGAAAGCGTGCTGAAAATTCGTTCCGTCATAGAACTCCTGATACAGGGGAGAAGTTCTTTTTCCTAACTCATTTGCTTTCTTGACATACTCCAGAATCCGTTTCTGATTGAGGGACGGACGACCGGTAGTCTGGGACAAAAGTTCCATAGCGGATAACGTTTTCCCTGTCTTGATCTGGGAGTGCATCCATTGGGCGATACGGCGGTTCTGTTCCTTTTTTCGTTCCGGATCAACGGTATAGCTCTGGTATTCTTCCTGTGACATGGATTTCATGTCATGGATCGAGTCCAGTCCGGAACTGATGGACTGACGGATAGAGTCAATGGTCAGGGAAAGCTTGTCTCCCACATTGTCCTTGATCGCGTCCAGATACTGCTCTCTTACCAAGAGCTTTGCCTTCTCCTTCTCGGATTCTCGATAGATTCCCATACCGGGACGGTAGACCAGTTTCTCCTTGGGATTGTCCTGATCGACCAGATAGACTGCTTCCTTGGTCTGTCGAATGGACGTTAAGACCTTCAGAACGAAAGACTCCTCTTCGGTTCGATCCCACATGACCTGTGCCTTCTGCACACACTCCTTTAAGGGAATCGCTTTATTGATGGCCGTCTCTGTCATGGCCGTCAGCACATCCATTCGGTTTCCTGCGGTCAGAAAGTCCTTTCCGTTGACCAGAAGGACATAGCCGTTGTTCTTATCCATGGTGATATGACTGATGACACCAGTTCCGCTCTGATAGAGCTTGTTTCGGAATCGCTCGGCATCCTCCCGGCTCGGGAAGGGGATGGACACAAACTCTTTCGCTCCCGTCATGGAAGCGTTCCAGACAAAGTTTTCGGCATCCGAATCCCTGTAATACAAGGGGTTCGACTTCTCCAAGTCACGGAGGGCCTGATAGACCTCTTCCTCGTCTTCCTTCGACACAATGACGGAGGAATTTCCCATGTTCCGCACCATGCCCTGCCGGATCATGGCGTGCGGGATCTTGTGCTCGGTGCAATATTGCTCCAGTCGCTCTTCCAAGTCGGGCGAGAACGTGATCTCCCGCCGGTCAGCCGAGGGCAGTTTGGAGACCTCTTTCGCCAGTTTCTTTCGCATCGGATCGGATTCCTTTTCTGCCACGACATTCAGGATCTGTTGCAGAGCCTGTGTTAATTTCTGAAGCTCTGCATCGATCTCTCTCTGTACTTCTTCAACCATTAAAAACTCTCTTTCTGTAATAAGATTTGACAGCTCTTCCCGATCAGGATACAGGGGTTTGGCATCCGATAGAGTAGAATCTGTCGGTCTCGGATCTTTTCCCGCTTCAAGAACTCTGCTGCGAGTGTCCGATTGGCAAAGGCAACCGGAAGGTTCCTTGTTCCCTGTTTGTCTTTCCACTCCATCGTTAAGATGGAAAGATAGCCGTCTGCCATGAACTGCACGGGGAAATAGGCTTCGCAACCCAACAGGGCTTCATAGTCCTGCATCCGTTTCTTTGTGAGAAAGTCAGACAGACATCGCTCGGTCTTTCGCTTTCTGATATAGCCGACCTCTTCGGACTTTAGTTCCTTTCGTCCGAACGAAGTTTCGACCTGCTCAATGCCGAGATTATAGAGTCCGGTCATAAAGGAATAGTAGAGTCGTGGGTCTAAGTATTCCGCTTCCACATCCAGTAAGGCACGGATCTCTTTCGGTACTTCATCTGCTTCTTCATAGCAATAGGCTTCTCCCTCGGGACCCAGATAATAAAACCCCGTATCTTTACGTTTCAATATCAGCATCCTGCTTTTTCTCCCATTTTTTTAACAACTTCCAACCGAGTTTCGATAACCGTTCGGCATGGATCTTGGGGCGTTCGCTCTGGTAGGTAAGCTTCCCCTTCCAATCGTCATGATTCCAACAGAACCCGCAGTCCAGACAAAATCGGTCATACTCCATCTCCTCATTCGGGAAGAGGTGTTTGACGTAATATCCACGTCTTGCTGCCCGTTGCCGGTCTTTCCAGTCGTCCATGGAAGTATAGAGGACAATACCTGTTCTGCCGGATCCGCAGTTCGGGCAGTCCTCTAACTTCGAGGGCAGGAATCCAAGCGACTCAGAGAGTCTACTCATTCAGAATCACCGTCCATGGAAAGGTCTACATCCGGGGCTTCCGTATCCTCTGTATCGGTATCGGTATTCTCTGTATTCTCGGTGTCAGCATTCTCGTCTGTTTCTTCCTTGGTGACTTCGGCATCCGCACCATTCAGGTCGGCGGTAACGTCTTTGGAAAATCCCTTGACTAAGATCTTATTGTCCTTGCCGTTTCCTGTGATGGTACTGGTAAAGGTCACCGTTCCATCGTTATTCGGCTTCATGTCGAACTTCCATCCATCGACCGGGGTCTCATAGGTGACACTTCCATCGTCACGGGTTGCCGTGATGGTGATGGTGTACTTCTTTCCCTTCTTCGGTTTGATGGCAAAGGACTTCTCCGTATTCTCTGCCTGTACTGAGGTATCTCCCTCGTCCCCGTCTTCCGACTCTTCCGCACGATTATATCCAAAGGCATTCGGATTCGTGGTAGAGTAGGAATTCAGTTCGGTACTTGTGGAATAGCAGGAGGTCTGTCCGGTCTTCGATGCAACCGTGGTGTCGGTCTGGATGTCGTGGGTTGTCTGGACTTCCAGTTGCCGTTTATTAAAGTTCTCTGCCGTGTCGGTGTATTCCTTTCCATGCACGAGACGGAACATACCGCCGAAGTTCGGGACATAATATCCGTCCGGCAGATAGTCCGGGATCTCCAGTTCCTGATAGGTACTGGAAGTGTCCAGTCCCTTCGTATATTCCGCATACAGTTCCATGCCGGAAAAGTAATGGGTGTCGGACTTAATGTCAAAGGTGTGGGACTCCGTTCCTGCATAGACATTGACGGCATAGACACGCTCTTCCGGAACGGTCGTTCCTGCCTTCGGATTGGAGACCAGAATATCGGACTTCACAAATCCGCCGATGGAAAGCATTTTCTTGGTCAGAGGAACGGCCTTCTTTCCGCTTCCAATACTGGCAAGGGTGTAGGTGGCCTTGGTGTCGGTCAATGCCGTGGAAATGGACTGTGCGGAGGAATTCGCCCGCACGTTGGTCTTGGTACTGGATGTACTTGTGTCAGAACCCGTCAGGTTGACCGTGAAGGTGTGGTTCGGCTGCTCGGTCACGTTATAGATTCCGAAGGAATAGCCGTCATCCTGATACCGTTCATATCGAATGGTGTTAATGGCGTTCTTCGTGTTCCGGTAGATCAGCTTGTCCTTGCTCCCAAGATACAGGGTCGGAATCTTCTTTGTGGTTGCAGAATCCATCATAATAAGCCTTGTGGCATCCGTCTGGTCGGTCGCCGCTTCAATTCCGTTGGTCTGCACATCGGAACAGATCGGGTAGGCTTTGCCTTTGTGGTAGACATAGTAAGTACCGTCTGTGAGCTTGGACAGGTCAACTCCTGTGTTCGGTTCTGCTCCCTTATAGACCTTCGGTTTCTTGGAAATGGTCGGGGCGGTCTTTGTCTGCTGTTTCAGAAATACCATCGACCCGCCGATCAGTACCACGACCACCAGTCCAAGGGCAAGCAGAATCTTTTGCTTTTTTGCACTCATGAATTAACAATCCTTTCTTACATTCGTTCGGAATCCAACCATCTGCCGATCTCTTCATCGGGATCGTGATGTTGGTACTCATCCCCATGATTCCACGACCAGTCCTCGTACAGTTTGTCCTCGTCCGGATAGGACACGGTCGGGTCAGTCATGGCATCCATAAGGTTTCCCGGGGTGTTATCACCGTTATGAACGTCCCGTATGATGTCTTCGATTTCGGAAGCCTTGTCCTCGGTCTTACTCAGGTCAAACACCGCTTCCCCGTCTTCAACCTCATAGGGAACTTCATCCTCCATATAGTTTTCTTCGTCATAGTGATACCAAGACACACCGTCCCTGACCTCATAGGTCCATTGGTCATTACCTAAAGGGGGATAGCCATTCTCAACCAATGCCTTTTCAATATCCGGTACCCAGTCCGGAAACACATCGGAACGAAGGTCAAACTGAAGTCGGAGGTTTATAGAACTCGTCTGATAACTCATATCTTTTCTTTCCTTTCTTGTCACAAAAAAATAAGGAAGAAAGAACGTTGTTTTGTTCTCTCTTCCTTTCTATGGTTAAAATTTAATTAGGAAAACTGTTACGAGTTACGGCTTTTCCAGTTCCTTGGTGCGTAGCAAGAGCTTCTTTTCGTACAACGGGTAGAAAATCTCCTTGTTTTCCGACTCGAACCGATCCTTCATTTCCTGTGCGGAAATACCGGTAAAAATCATGTCCGTGCAAAGCTTAATCCGGTCACCCAACAGTTCCTTCTGAATGATCCGAAGTCGGTCTTTATGCTTGTCCGAAAGTCCACCTGTCTTGTGAAGGTCAAGGTCATGATTCACGGCAATGGCAGCCTTCCGATAGTCCTTATATGCCTGCCGGATGACTGCCTGTGCCAAAAGCTCTGCATTCGCTTGGATGGTTACAGCCATAGGTTCATCACCTTCCTCTGTCGTCTAATTCTTCCTCTTCTTCTTCATTCAGGCTCTGTTCCACGATTTCTTTCTGGCTCTGCGTCTGTTTCACGAGTTCTGTCAGTCGAACCAGTTCTTCTTCCGTTTCCAACTCTGGTAACTCCGAAGTCTTCGATGTTCCGATTCCGTGCAGCCTTGCTCTCTGGCTTTCAATGATGTCTTTCAGGAATTTCAGTTCGGCATCGCAATATTCCAGTTCTGCCTTCTGTAATTGGGGAAGGAATTCGTCCATGTTCTGAGCAGAAACGTCACGCTCTATGGAACAATGGTCGTAGATACTCCATTTGATCGGTGCTCCCGTCACAGAAACGTGAAGTAGTTCGTCCTGCTTTTTCACGTCAATCTCCACAGAGGAAAGCACGCTTAACCCTTTCATGGACTCTGCCATCTGGATGATGGCGTCCACGTCCGACAGACTCTGAAACAGGTCTTCGACTCCCTGACGGAACTCAAAGCTATGTTTGATCAAATACAGACCTTTTACTCTGGGATTGAACGGTCCTACTTCCATTTCCAAGCTCTTCTCTGTTTGTCGAAAGGTCGGTTCATTCGTATGGTTATTCTTTCCGATGGCATACCAAAGGATGGCATCAGCATGACCATAGAACCGGGAAAGGCGATCCGGGGATTCTCGAAGCATGGTAAGAATAGGAAACCAGAAGGGATTCATTTCCTCTTTTACATACGTCAGTTTCCCGTCTCTCGTGATCTCGTAGCAATCCTTGTAGGACTGGGTAAAACCATGCTCTAACATCTCTTCCTTTGTCGCTGAAAGAAACGTTTTCAGCTTTGGCTTTTCTCCGGGGTTGCCTTCTACCCACAAAGGGCCATCTTTATATATTGCCATAGGTTTCTCACCTCTCTAAGTCCTCGTCCTGTTCTTCGGTCTGCTCCTCTGTCCGTCCTTTTGGTTCGTTGATAGATTTCAGGTCTTCACCCCAAGCCGAACCATTCATTCCGTAGACGTCCTGTATGGAATACTCTCCATGCTGTTTCACGTCCGGCAGAGCGGAATGAACATACTTGATCGGAAGTTCCAGATCCTGTTCCAGTTCGATCTCGAAGGTCGAACCACCGCCATTCCAAGGGTCAAACAGACCGAGGGTCGCATTCTTCCCGATCGTGAGACTGCCACAGTCAGGACGTTCCCAAGGATGGGACTCGTGTCCTGTATTCTCTGCTTCACGGATCCGTTCGTTGACCTTAATCGCATCCCTAAGGGACATTTTGAGAAGTACCGTCAGACGATTGATGGAACTGGTTTCGTTGGCAACTTCCTGCCGGACGGATTCCAAAAAACCGTCCGGATAGGCAACATCACCCTTGTTTAATGCCTTCTGCAAGTCCTCTACGGAATATCCTTGGGATTCTGCCAAAAAGGCAAGACTGCTATGGGAATCGATCGTGTCGCTTCCACCGTATGCCGGATAAGCACAATTCAGCGTGTAGTCATAGTTTCCATCGCCGGTGTCAATGGCAAGGTCGATATTGACATCCTGATCGAGGTAATGGTCCATGTCATAGTCCATACAAACACGGTCTTCAATGATGTCAAATACCTGCTGACGTTCATCATCATCTAATTCAATCGTCTTGTCTCCGAGAGCCGTTCGATAAGCTTTTCTGTATTTATCCTCAATATAAGTGGCTGCGTTGTCGCTTAATTCGTCCAAGACTTCCATACGGCTTTCATCATAGGAATCCCACAATAATTCTTCCAAGACAACTTCCGGAGTGTCGCTTTTCAGAATATTTGCAACATCATGAACATCCAGTTCATCCCGGTAGTCGGCATAGAATTTGTAGACGTAAGTCCCTTTCCCATCTTTATCCAACAATGGCTCTATGTTGTTTTTGTAAGCATACGAAAGGTAGTCCTCGACTTCCTTCTCGATGTCGATGTTTTTGACGTTTTTCACTTCTCTTACGATCATCGCTCGTAGTCCTCGTCTTTCTCTTCTTCCTCTTCCGTTTCTTTGGAGTCTTCTTTGGGGGCTTTTTCTTCTTTTCCCTTGATCTTTTCCCGGATGGCTTGAATTCCTTTCACGATGGAAGAGGTAATGATACCCTCATCCTCCGACTCTTCCAGACTATCCTCATCCTCCAATTCTTCCCAAGGATCTTCATTCTCTGATTCTTCCGAATGGTGGTTCAATCCCCAACACAGACCAAATGCTGACATAGCAGGTCACCTTCTTTCTTTTTCCGTAGCCTTTACAGTCATCGTTCAAATTCCTCTTCTTCTCGTTCAGGGGTCTGCATTACTTCTTCTTTCTTCTGTATCTCCTCCTGAACGGCTCTGACACCCTCCAAGACAGACGGTGCCAGAACGCCCTTTTGTTCCAGTTCTTCCAAGCGTTGCAGCTTTAATACCATGATTACTTCCCTCCCTTCCCTTTTTCATAAAATTCCACACGGTTTGTAGACGGGTTATAGAACAGTTCCTGCTCCCAATGATTGCCCTTCTTCGATGTGACGACCTTCTTGATGGTCTTACCCTCGATCAGTTTCTTGGCATCGGTCTTTGTGATGGAGTAGTCCATAAAGCTCCGCTTCCAGAGGGTGAATTTGCATCCCTTGGTCTTCCAGTTACTGCATCCGAAGGACTTGGTGTATTCATACACATCTCCACCGCAGAGAGGACACTTGCCGATCGGGATTCGCTTGCCACCGGGATAGCCTTCCGCAATCTTTTTGATGTCGGCATGGAGGACTTCGTCTACGGACTCTTTCATAGTGTCCATCATGGTCTTTTCTACGGATTCCATCGGAACTTCTCCATTTCGGATCTCGTTTAAGGAATGCTCCCACTTGGCCGTGGTCTGGATGTCAAACAGTTTCACCCAACCCAGTTGTTTCATAAGGGTCATGGCAAGCGGGGATGCAAAGAACTTTCCTTTCTCCCTTTTGAAATATCCGCTCTTGATACAGTCCTCAATGATATTGGCTCGTGTTGCAGGGGTTCCAATCTTATAGTTCCCTGTCTCCTCGGCATCCGTATCCAGTTTCTTTGACAGGTTCACGGGGTGGTCAAGGGCAGAAATCAGCGTACCATCGGTATAACGGCTCGGGCACTTGGCCTTGATTTCGTGCGTGGTGAAGGACACATCCTTCGGTTCACACACGCCTTTAGTCAAAGTCTCGTGAGAGCAGGTGGATCCCTGATAGTTCGGGTTTAAGATCAGCTCAAATCCCGGGTCAAGCACCTCTTCTACGGACATGGAGTACTTTTCCCTCTGATCGCTTACACCATCGGCTTTCACGGTTCGTACTGTCTTTGGCATTCCGAAGATACTGGCGAACTTTCGAAGAACAAGGTCGAAGATTTTCTCCTCGTCCCCGGTCAGTCCCTGCGGAAGCTCTCCGGTCGGGATAATGGCCGTATGTCCTTCCGAACCGATGGCCTTGTCATTGAAGTAGGAACCGTCCTGCTTGACATTCTCCATCGACTGAAGAGGGTACTGGGACAAATGGATAAGATTACCAAGATTCCGTAAGATAGATTCCGCATCGGTATGACTGGCCAGATATTCACAGTCTGTTCTCGGATAGGACAGAAGTTTCTTCTCATACAAGCTCTGGCATAATGCCAAGGTCTTGCTTCCTGAAAAACCATACAAGGAAGATGCTGCCGATTGGAGAGTGGAAAGCTTATACAGTTTTCCTGCCTTTCTCTGTACCTTTTTATCGGTCACGTTCATCACGGCAAACCGTCCGGGCAGAGTTTCCTTGGCTTCTTGTTCTGTGGTATAGCGTGTCTCTCCAAGGAAGGGATAGCCTTTCACATCGGCTTCATGGACATAGTCACTATGCGGAACGAAGTCTTCGATTTCCTTCTCCCTTGCGGCCAGAATATGAATGATCGGGGCTTTCACACGACCGATCCGAATGGTAGGACCCATGGCAATGGTCATCACACCGGTCATGTTCATGCCGTACTGGAAGTCCATGTGCTGACGTAACAGAGCTGCCTTGTAATATCCGTCAAACTCTCTGTCGTCTTTCAAATGGGTCAGAGCATGAAGGACGGCACCTTCCGTCAGGTCATTGGACCAGAAACGGTCAACAGGAAGGCGATTCCCCATGTGCATGAGGGGAAGACGTACCAGAAGTTCTCCCTCCTGATCGGGGTCTCCGGCATGAATGATCCGGTCGTACTGTCCGGATGTAACAGCACTCTTGATCTTTTTGTAGAGGTCTTCCTTTCCTTCAATCACACGGTACTCATAGGTCAAGTCCATGGGATAGTTTTCCCTTGTCCACTTCTCATACTTTTTGTTTAATTCCTTGGGCTGTTTTAACCGCATGAGATGTCCTGCCTGTGCCAGAAAATCGCAAGTATATCCAATCTCGCTCTTATGCTTTTTGTACACGTCCTGAATGGTACGCATCAGGCTCGGTTTCTCTGCAATCAGTAAATATCTCATAAAAAATTACCTTTCCATCTCTTCTTCCTGCTCTCTCTCCTGTTCGGTCGGAACTTTCAGGAAGTCTGCCTTGTGCATCCCGGAAAACGAAAGAGCAAAAGCGAAGAGTTCGTAAAACGAACTTTGTTTTCCTTACAATTCTTCTATGCGTAAAATTTATGAGAAAATACAGAAGATAACGGAAATTTTTCTTTTTGCAGAATTAGCAAAATGGAAGGTAGTCTTTGTCGTCCAAATCTTCTTCCATGGATGGCTCAGAAGATTCCATGGATGGTTCGGATGGATTCAACTCATTGATGATTCCGAACGTCTTAGATATTTCCTTGCAGGCATCCTTAATCGCATGGATAAATTCATCATCGAGCTTGTGAATCCTCTTTAGATCCCTCCAACTGGGATCAGCCTTGTGATCAACAGTATCAATTTCGTCCATTACAAGCTTTTTGGCTTCCCGTAAAGCTGAACTATCCATTCCGTTCTGTTCCATCACATCACAAAGGTCTTTATAGTTTGGTTCAAGGTGATAACATCCAAGCTCGTTTGCGTGCCATGCACGTTCCGTTATTACGTCCTCGTATGTGTCATTACAAATCTTTGCGATTTCGCTTTTTTCCAAATGTCTCATATCAGGTGACTCCCTTTTTTGGAAAGATGCTCCCCTGTCTTTCGACAAGGGGAGTTTGTCTTACCGCTCGGCTACCAGTTCCTGTTCCTCTTCTGAATCATCGCCTAGCGATGGTTCAGAGTTAAAGTTCGTAGAACGAACTTCCCGCTCCTTCTGGAAGTCTTTATAAGCAGCTTCCAGATACTGGGCTGCGTGTGGACTTCCCGGAGTCAACACCAGTCCGCTCATTCCGATCGGGTGTGCTTTCGTATTGTCATTTCGTAAGAACACGGTGAACTTCCCTTCCTTTGCCCGTTCTTCATACAGAATCGGATTGGTCGTTAACAGGATGTCGTCTTCATTGATTTCATCAATCGCCTGAAGTTCCGTAAAGGGTCTGGGGTGTTTCAGAAAGTCCTCACAGAAAAAGTCGATACTGGCACGTTCCAGAGCATTGACCGGGTGACGGAACAAAATCGGACACACATTCGCCGTCATCTCATTTATCATGGAAAGCACGACATCGTTCGGTGTCCTGTGATAGAAATAGTCCGGGTCTCGGTTCGTCTCCTGCCGGAATTTATCCAGTCCGGACGAGGTATCCATGTCGGGGTATTCTTCCTGTATCCTCAAAAGCTCGGACTCCTTGACCCGATTCTTCCTACGCTCCATTTCGTCATAGTCACAAACCAAGTCTCGAAAGTCGATGTACAGGTTCTTTGTCGGGATTCTCATATTGTTGCTACCTCTCTTTCCATTGCACAAAAAAAGGAATGGTTGTTTCCATCCATTCCTTCTATGCGTAAGATTAAGAGAAAAAAGGTATTTTACACGCACAACCTGTCTAACCAGTCCTCGATGGTTCTTGTCTTAGATTCAGGTTCTTCCACCGTTCTCCTTTTGTTTCCGTAATAGGACCAATCATCGCTATGGTAGTGCGTACCGTTCACGATCTCGTCTAAGATCATAAGACCGTGTTTCTTTCGCATCTCGTTAACTGCACAAAGCAGACGTTCTGCATCGTACATATTCCGAATCCGGCTGAAATGCACCAGTCCTTCGGGAAGTCCTGCGTAGCTTGCCAGAACCCTGTAAGCCATGTTCCTTCGAACCATGTTTTCTTCATCGGTCAGGGCGAAGTCTTTCCACAGGGGGTCAAAGTTCTTATGTAAGACACTCCGCATGGCACGAACTTTACTTCCTGCCAAGATTCCTGCCGGAATGTTCGTTCCCGAATAAGTGCCGACTGACTTATGACAGACGGGGCATCCCATCTGGCCGTGTTCCATCGGAATGAGCTTGGCTCCACACTTCCTGCAATAGTGTTCCTCTTCCAGGCCTGCCTTTTCCCGGTCAATGGTAATGCCGTAGCATTGCTCGACCGCATAGATGGCATGGCTGATGAGGTAGTAGGTTTCCTGTGTATGACGCTCTTTGGAGAAGTCGTCCTCTTTCGGTAACATCTGATCCAGTCTCTGGCGGAAGGACATGGCCCAGTCATCTCCCGTCATTTCTTCCGGGGCTAGGAATCCGTGTTCCTTCGCAAAGGTACGGTAGACCTTCTTTACAATGCCAAGGTAGTTGTACTCCGCACCGGGGTGAAGTCTTACGATTCGGTCACTCAGTTTCTGCTCCTCGGCACGCATCTTTCTTCCGTCCATGTTCTTATCCATCATGCTGATGGCAATGTCCGCATACGGCTCTCCATAATGCCGTTTGGCAACCTTTCTCCAATGCTTCTTCTCTCTGATTCTTCTCCGGCAACTGGTTTCTTTCTTCATGTCTGATCCCCTTTCTGTGGTGTATCTGTTTGTAATGTTTTTGATATTTGTTGTATGTACCTTTTTCCTAACAAATACTATTATACACCTAAGGGGTCTCTACCATCAAATTGGTACGGAGATGACTTTTCATATTCGTGTACTTATTTCGATACAAGATTAGATACAAGGTTTTACTTCCCGGACAGGGTATTCATACCGTTACTGTCGGTATGGCTCTCTTCTGTCTTTTCGCTATTGCCCTTAAAAATACTCTGTACCGTGCTTTTGCCCTGCTTTCCGACATCCGACAGGCTCGGGTCGCTCTGCGGAAGAAAAACGTGCGAAAGAATACCCAAGGCAACGACCACGACAATGATCCAGAAATTTGTGTTCTTAAACAACCGTGGCAAGGGTTTATTCTCGTCTGCACTACGCTCCAGTTCATCAACAACCTTCATAACAAGACTTCCTTTCTTAGTTCACATAGACGTTTTCAAAGATCCCGATGTTCGGAATCTGACCGATCATATAGGGAGTGATTCTGGTATTGTTCATAAACAGATCCCGGATGGACACCATGAGCTTCTGGATATGCTCATCGTTCGGGATCTCCAGATAGTACCTCGGATCGTCATTCTTATAGATGACAAAGGCATAGGACAAAGACACGTCCCCATTCCGCTCTTCCACGAACTGAAAGAACTCATCCAAGGTGTGTAAGAGTACAATGCTCTTCATGTCGGTCGTAATCAGCACCATCACGATGATGTCGTCCTTCCGTTCCTGTACGTCATGCAGCATGATGCGATAGCGGTCGGCATCCAGTCGTTCTTGATTCTTCTTGACCTGTTCCCTCCAGTCGATGTAGTCCTGATCCGGGTCAGTTGTGACAAGCTGCGTTCTGCCCTCCTCGGACGCTTCATAGTGACCGGGGTACATCTTGTCCTTGTCTTCCCGTTCATCCAAGGGCAGCTCATGAGTTAACGGTCTGGTCTTGTATTCCTTCTTGACGTGAGGTGTCTCTTTTTTCCCCTTGGCAGGCTTACTCTTCTTTGCCTTCTTTTTCGGGAACGGGAAGGTAGGCAGTTTCGGTTTGTCTGCCTTCGGTTTCTCAGGGGCAGGATTTGGAACAGGCTCTTCCATGTCCTCATCCGTATCCATCTTTCCAACGACCGTTGAGAACAAGTCCTGTTCCTCGGTTTCCGATTCTTCCACAGGTGCAGACTGGTCAGGAACAGATTCAGATTCAGAATCAGAAACAGGTTCAGGGATTGGTTCTTTCTTCTCAGGCTCAGAATCGGGTGTTTCTTCCTTCTCTACCGCCTTTTCTTTCTTCTTCCAGAATCCGAACAGACCGCCACCGCTGTTTTTCTGGCTCTCTTCCTGCTCCTTCTTTAAGTCCTCGTAGTACCGATCCCGCCGTTCCTTTTCCTCGGCAAGCTTCTGATCCCGTACCTTCTGCTCCAAGGCACGAGTACGCTCCCGCTCCTCTTCCTCTCTGGCTTTCCGCTCTTCTTCGCTCTGCTGCTTCAGCCGTTCATTCGCCGTCTGATTCTGCTCATTCAGCTCTGCAACCTGCTTACTCAGGTCAAACACAACGGCATGGTCTGACTGATTCTGCATCTCCGACTGGTTCTGCATTTCTTCAAGTCCTTTCTTCGTGTACATGATGTTGTCCTCGTATGGGTACATCTTAGTGTTTCCGTTTGGGTACATCTTCCTGTCCTCGGTTGAGGTCAGCTTCATGTTCTCAATCGGGAACACCTTGCTATCCTCACTTGGAGCTATCTTACTATCCTCACTTGGTGTCACCTTATTGTCCTAGTGCGTAGCAAGGAAGGTGGTTGTTGCCATGGTACCTATGGTACTTCCCATCCCAAGGAAGAGCCACGGGAACAAGGGTACGTCATACCGTTTCTTTGTCACAAGGCCATACAGAACCGTACTGCCAAAGGTGATAAGCAGTCCATACAGGCATGGCATGGGGAGGTACTGCCCTGACCGAAAGACGCCCAGTCCACGGTTCAGGTAGATGAGTCCCCACAGGGCACAGGCAAACAAGCCTTTCCGATCGCCGGACGAGAAGACGTTCTGGGTCAGGTACAGGAATCCACAGGCAACACATAGCCAAATCAGACCTGTTGCCCTCGGAAGGAGTGCCAAGGCACAGACCGCCATACAGGCGTTTGCCTGCAAGTTCAAGGTCACATCCACATACCCGTCTCTTATGTCGGCAAAGCTCTGGGTCAGAAGATACATGAGAAGGATCGTGTCATAAAAGGGCAGAAACCAGACGGACATCCCTGACAAAAGAAAGGCACAAAGTTTTTCCCGTTTTCCGTTCTGAAACGCTTGCAGGGACTCGCCTGCCCATTTTGCCATCAGAACCATCAGGATATACCCCAGAATCCGTATTGTAAGTAACCACATAACCTTTCCTTCCTAAAAATTCATACCTGCCAGATACCGATAGGCAAACAGGAGTTTCTTTGAACCCGGCCACGGCAGTCGGCAGACGGCATCCCAGATGGCCTTGCCGTTCTCCTTTTCCTCGATCAGTCTCTGATAGGTCTCTTCCATCCATTCCGTATGCGAAAGCTTTATGACCCGCGCAAATTCATCAAAGTCCACATACAGGTCCTTTCCATGCGGATCCATCATGATGTGCTGTATGATATGGCACTTCCTTTTCTCCGGCAGGCGGGAAAAGTCCAGTTTGGAGAGGAAGAATAAAAGACCGATATTCGTCCTTGCCTGTGGCAGGGGGAATCCCTGTTGAAACAGAAATCCAAGCTGCCGTTGGGTCAAGTCCTTTGGAAAGGTGTAAGTCCCCTGTTCCATGTCAATGATAAGGTCATCGGAAACGATGCTATGCTGCAAGGTCTGATTGAGTTTATAGTCACAGGAGATGCCCTCTTGTTCGAGTTCCTTGGTCGTGAATGTGAGATATGCCATGATTGATTCCTTCCAGTTGTCTTTGCTCTTCTTTCGTTAACAGTTCCGGGTGTGCCAGTAACAGTTTCTTTACATCGTCCTTATGCCGGAGGATCAGCTCGGCATCGTGGTCCGTCTGTTTCCCCATCCGGTAGGCATCCGTCCGTTTCTGTAACAGGGTCTGATTGATCCGGTTCAGTTCCTCTTGCTTTTCATCGGTCTGTTGTGCCAGTTGTCGTAAGCGTTCTTCCTTTTCCTCTTCCTCTTTTCGGAAGCGTTCCAAGAGAAGGCTCTGCTGAGACGTGTTCTGTTGCAGAGCGGAAAGCTCCTCTTGTCGTTTGGACAGGTCTTTTTCCAATTCCTTTAGTTTCTCCAGAGCACCGTTCCGTTTCAGATCCTTGACCGCCCAGTTCCCGTCTCTCGTATGCCCCGTCATGAGGTGGATGTCCTCCCACCCCTTCGCTTTCATCATATCCTCGGTGAAGGGATGCAGTTTCCAGAACTTCCGTTTCGGTAAGACCCGGTCAAAATAGCAGATGGGTTTCTTTCCCTCTTCCCGATAGATCGGTGTGGCAAAAAGATGAATGTGCGGCCGGGTCTCATCCATGTGCACCCATGCAGACACGATGTCGTCTTCTTCCAGACCATAGAACAAAAGCAGGGTGTCATAGATGTCCTGAAAGAAATGGTGTGCAAATTCCACATCAGAATCAAAGGTCTGATACTGCTTTGGCATGGTCACCCATGTGGAGAAGAACACGACTGCATTCTTTCGAACCGTCTTCCCTGTTACGTCCTTGATGTACTGCAACTGTTCCTTCATCCTTCGATTATTCGGGGACAGGTTAAAGTCCAAATGGGAACGGGTCGGGTCAATGTTACTCATGTTCGGTGTTACACCCTTAGGGGGTTCTTTCCCTTCCCGATTGATTGGGTCAACGTGACCCATCAAACGCCCGTCTCCCATGTGATATTTCTTCACTTCCATACAACGACCTCTCTATCCGGTAGCTTACTGTCTCCTTTCTTCTATGCGTAAAAGTTAGTGAAGAAAAACGGGCTATGGTAAGGTTTGCTCGTTAGGGGATTTAAGAGACGGACTCCTACTAACCTCTCCCTTAATTCCCTTGATGCTTGAGAGACTAGTCCCTACTAACCAGTCTCTCTGATTTCTATGCCTTGTATTAACTGTCAAGTAGAAATGTACAAATAATCCTAAATAAAAATGTACAGTTTACGGTAATGGCTCCTCCTGTTCAAAGTCCTTCAACCGATAGGATTTTCCTGTGATCGATACGACATGG
>NZ_JBJYZD010000007.1:0-138737 GCF_046263795.1 Porcibacter vitabionis
ATGATATTCATTCGTGTACGTACCAAAATAGTAAGTATAGGCGGATGCATCCGGATCAAAGCTTAAGAGCTCTGGTGATCCGTTTGTCTTCTGCTGGCTGACCGTAAGCGTTCCATCGCCTTTATCATCTACCTTGACCTTCAGAATCTGCGTCTTCGTCTGGTCGGTATAGCCGGCTGGTGTGTTGATCTCTGTCAGCTGATAGGTGTGATCTCCGGTATCGTCTATCTGTCCATCTTTCGTGTACTTTTTCGTGTACGGAATCGCTTTAAACTGGAAGTCTCCGGTTTTTGGATCAGACGTTGCTGTCCAGCTCTTTCCATCGATTGCTTTCCCTTGGCCATCGACCTCCGTCAGCTGGAACTCGAACGATCTGTCAAGCGCTCTTCCGCTGACGACCTTCTTTCCACTCAGCACTAGGCTTCCGTTCGCTTCATATGCATTCTTGTAGTCGCCGAAATCATAAGTGTAGTTCTTGCTGGTCGGATCCTGAGTCAGTGTTCCGCTACCTTCGGTCTTAGTCACCTTTAAGGTACCGTCATGCTGATCCTCGACATCCACCTTCAAGGTCTGTGTCTTCGTCTGGTCGGTGTAACCGGACTCCTTACTCGTCTCTTTCAACTGGTAAGTGTGCGGTCCAACATTCTCTTTCTTATATATGATCGTATCAAACTGAAAGGCTCCGGTTTTTGGATCAGACGTTGCTTTCCAGCTCTGTCCGTCAATTGCTTGCCCTTTGTCATCGACCTCCGTCAACTGGAACTGGAACGCTTTGTTCAGTGTCCGTCCGCTGACGACCTTCTTTCCTACAAGCGTCAGATTTCCGTTCGCTTCATATGCATTCTCGTAGTTGCCGAAATCATAAGTGTAGTTCTTGCTGGTCGGATCCTGAGTCAGTGTTCCCTTACCTTCGATCTGGGTCACCTTTAAGGTTCCGTCCTTCTGATCTTCGACATTCACCTTCAAGGTCTGCGTCTTCGTCTGGTCGGTATAGCCGGCTGGCGTGTTGATCTCTGTCAGCTGATAGGTGTGATCTCCGGTATCGTCTTTCTCTCCATCTTTCTTGTACTGAATCGCGTCAAAATGGAAAGTTCCGTCATCCTTATCGGATGTGGTTGTCCACTGATGGTCTTTTACTACTTTTCCATCAGATCCAATCTCTGACAGCTGGAACTCGAACGATTGGTTCGGCGTATTCCTTCCGCTGACGACCTTCGTTCCTTGCAGCACTAGGCTTCCGCTCGCTGCATATGCATTCTCGTATGTATTATTAAAAGTAGGAATTCCCTGTATTTCTGTCTTACATGCTGAATCCGAGTAATATTTTGGCTCTGTAGCACTTGTAACTTCTTTGTCACCAGTTACTTTAGTGTTTACATCAACTTTAACATAAAACTCACTTGTATCATAAGTATAGCCTTCTAAGGTTCCAGAATTTTCTGTAATCTGATAAATATGAACACCATCATCCTGACCGGAATATGATATTTCCGGAAAATCGATTTGACTACCTTTATTTGAAACAGATACCGCATTGGGATCATTAAACGTTCCATCCGGTTGCTGCTCCCGCAAACAGAAGGAAAAGTTTGGTGTATTTTGACCCCGATCTTCCTTATTGATAGTTTTTTTTGCATGAAATGTAACGCTTGTGGTTTCAGTAGTTAATTTTGTATTAGTAAAATGCCATTCTTTACTTGCATCTAATGTGTCTGCAACAAGCCAGCCAGATCCAACACCAGTAGAATTCACCGTGGCATTGGGTGCCAATACTATACCATTTATATTATCTAGATTTGCATGACTAGCATTTGGAAAATTGAAAATTATACTAGAAGCAATTTCCATATATGTGTTTGCTTTCTCACTATTCGGAGATGCTAACTCATCTGAGTAATATGGAACACCATCTTGATTAACTGTATATTTCATAGTTTTAATTTCAGTCTTATTACTATTAAAAACTATGCTTTGTCCTGCTTTTTTAGTAATTGTGAGACCTCCAGTTTGGTTAGAGAGTACATTATACAAGGCTGGAAATTGATCTAGATCGAAATAATATGTTCCATCTTCTTCTTTGCTAATGTCTAACGTTATCCCACCTGCGCCTGCCATTTCCTTTTGTAAGGTAGAATAATTTGTAGAATCAATAGAATTCCTTTCAGAGTCAGATAAATACTTTGCCTGCGTTTTAACTGCGTTCATCAATTGATCTATATAGGAATATACATCCCTTTCGCTTGTTGGAACAATTTGAATTGTTACACCAGCAGCACGAAAAATTTCGCCATTATTGTCTGCCATCGGATAAGGCGTATGAATACGATGAACTGGATGAATTTGAGTATTTTGACCATTGCCTTTAATTATCAGTGGTTTAGAACAGTTGTCGTCGATATGTCCGATATAACTATCACAGGATTCACTATAAAATCCCTTATCAGTAACACCTGATTGATCTGGAAATTTTATTACATTCTTTACAGCAAAATTCGTTTCTGAATCATTGGTTGTATTCAAATTATTCGCTGTGACGCCATAATTCCAGGCTTCTCCAAGAATATCATATGCAGAAAGCTGTCTGTATGCAGCATTTTTAGATTTAGGTACAGATAATGTTATTTCCTTGCCATTAACATTTGTTCCAGTAACTGTAATTTTTCCCTCAGAGGAATTTGTTTCCGAGGAATTTGGTCCCCCAGCCTTCGCATACAGCCCCGAGAAATCCCCACTGGTCACAACCATGAGAAAAGTCAGAAGGAGCGCAAGGGTTTTCTTCAAAACACTGATCGGGATCTCTTTTGATAAAACCTTTCTTAATTTATTTTTCATTGTTCTTTTCCTCCCCATTCTTATGGTCGCTTACCATCTTGACCGCTTTCCTTCTTTTCTTCAGGAAATAGAAGACCAGTGCTGCCAGAACAACTGCTGCAGCAATCACTGCAAAGACAAGTTGGAAACGAAGGCCCTTCGTCTCTTTCTGGTCTAGCTTTATATTTCCACGAGGTGTCTGGATCTCATTGCTGTCTATCGAATCGATGCTCTGATCACTATTTGCATTGTCCTGATTATTCACGGCATTCTGGTCGGCTGCATTGTTCGTCTGACCATTTGCATTCTGTCCGCCGGCATTGCCCCGAATCTGCTGACCATTCAGATTCGTCGTCGCAAGGGTGTTTGTAACGCCGGTTGTCTGATTGGTGATGATCACTCGTGTGATGCCAGGAAGAATGGTCCAGGTGACATTGTTGTCGAGGACCTCGACCTCTTCCGTGGTCTCAGTCCGGATGGTATAGAAATTGACATCCTTTTTGTTCTTATAATAGAAGGAATAGGTCTCCCTCGGTGAATAGTAGCTGAGTTCGACCGGATTGGTCTGTCCCTGGATCAGGACATAGGTCTCACCACCCGCTGTGATCTCCTGCGGCAGACTGTAGCTCATCTCCTTATCGGACCAAACCGTAAACTTCGTTTTCGCCTGTCCCTGATCCGGGAAGATCTCATGTCCCTCGACCGTTTCATCGACAACTTGATAACGAATCGTGATATCGCGGCTCTTGGTCTTGGTCGAATACTTATCCGGATCCTTCGGATCATGACGGTCGTAATAAATGTAAACCGTCCGGTTCGGATTTCCATATTTATAAGTTACCTTCTTGTTGAAAGAAGAATTAACTTTGTAGCTATAGTCATCGGTTCCCTTCGGCAGATTGTCTGCAGGATTGAAGGTGATGCTATGTCCCTTTTTGACTTCTTTCGAAATCACTCCGATGCACTCATTGGAATAGGAATCGTATTGAAGAACACTGAACGTGATCGGTTCGGACTGATTTTCATCCTTATTATAATAAAGCGTGTACTCACGCTTTGTCGATTCAGGTTTCTGGTGAATAGTGTAAGATTGACCGTTTTTCTTCTTATTATATATATAAGTAGCTTTCTCACCATTTTCCTCTACGGAGAAGACCTTTGGTGCTGTGAAATAATAGTCCTTATTGTTTACATAGAAAGTTCTCTTTGTGATGAGATTTCCTTTGTCGTCTACATAGTTTACGGTGACGTAATATTGACTTTCGGATTTTGTTGCTTTATAAATAACTTTTTGAACATCATCACCGGAATAGGTAACTACAAAACTCTTGGAAGGGGCTTCATATGTGTTTCCGTTACTTTGGAAGGATTTTCCAAGCTTTTCGGAAGGATCAACGGTGGTATCCTGATCGACCTTGATCGTAACAGCCTTCAAAACCGTGCCATCTTCGGTAACAGCCTGCAAAGTAATGGAAGGCTCTACATTTGTCGCAGAGTGAGCCTTGTAATAAAAGGTAAGTTCCTTCTCATCCTTGATCGTACCATGGATGATAGAAGATGCCTGGTCAGCTGTCAGAATTTTCCCTTGCGCATCACAGAGATCATAATCCTTACCACTGGCACTATCATAATAGGTATCACGGATTGCAATGGTGCCGTCCGGTCCATAGATATCATTTGTGTTTGCGTAATAAGTCTTTAAGGTCTTATGGGAATCGGAGTCAACCAGTTTTATAACACAAGTATGATCCGCCTCTGTCGCAGTTGACGGAGTGTATGTCGTGATAGAAGATGCCTTTGATATCGTTGATGCTGATACCAATTGTACCGGTGATGTTATAGTAAAAACTGCTGTCAGAGCCAGCACTGCGAAACAGCGGAAAAAACGTCCATCCTTATTCCTCATTGAATTCCTCCCCAAACCGTTGGAAACGTTTCCATTAAATTTACATTAACTTAAATATATTTATCTTTATTATTATATGCAAAAATGATGGAAACTGAAATAGGCTTACGATTCTTTACAGTAATAATGCACAACTGATTTAAAGATAGGAGAAAAGCCCGTAAATTCAACGTTTACAGGCCTTTTGATCGAATGATACTTTGATCTTGTGAAGTGGAAACTCTAAAAAATTTATTAAATTTCAGCGTTTTTCATAAGGCCAGGAATTCTCTTGATCATGCAGTCTGAACAATTTTATAAGTTTGATTTCAGCAATTTTGTGCAGAATTTGGCTCGTCACATGATAAATCTGACTTGTTTAATCAACTTGTCCTTATTTCTGGTACTTCTCTGGTTCTGTTTCCGGCAGAATGAACAAGTATGATTCCGCGTTTAATCGAGTTTTAGAGCGTTTCATGGACACGTTTCATGGACAGTGTGTGGTAATACCAGGTCTGTTTTTGTTCCTGATCCGCTCTAGCGATAATACTTGTTCCTGATTCGCTCTAGCGGTAATACCAGGCTTGTTTTTGTTCCTGATTCGCTCTGCCCGACTCCGACTCATTTCTTAATGAGCTTCTTGTAGAGGGGATTTTTCTCCACTTCAGAGCCATTGATTTCTGCCCAGATCTCAGCATCCTCTTCGAGATCAAAGAACTTGACCAGAAGCCGGCCTGCCCCGTTTCTTCCCAGGCAATAAAAGAGCTGGTGCGAATGCTTCTTGCACTCTGTCTCAACGATTTTCTTCTCTTCTTCTGTATTGATGATCATTGTCTTATCCTCCGTCTTCCTTGCAGTATCAATAGGCCTGATGACATAATCCTTAACATTGCTATATTCATAGGCCTAACAAGGCATACCGTTACTATGCTTTATCCCCAGGCCTAACAAGGCATACCATTACTATGCTTTATTCCCAGGCCTGGTGATGCCTTGCATCCTTCTCCTCGTTCACAAAATCCATATGAGATCCAATCCGATCCAGCCTATAGCTTTATTATGCCATCTTTTCATGATAAGAGGCAAAGAAAAAAATCCTTCTTTCACTTGATTTGATTCCTTTATCATAATAGAAGCAGGAGTTGAAAAACAGGATAGTCAAGCTCACTTCATTCGGTTACTTTATCTTCACAGTAAGCAAGTTTGAAAAATCCGATAGTGAAATCTGGCATTCCCTATCGGATTTCTGGAAAGTTACTTTTATTACGATAATTAACCCTTTTTGAGTATCGAAAAGGGCTTTCAACTATCGTTTCCTGAAAAATGATTTGTGTCACGATATTTACCGATTAGGCAAACAAGGCGAGCTTATCGGATTTCTGGTATATCATTCATATCACAATGGTGCTCCAAAATTTTACTCAAGATGTTAAAAAGTACTTGCATTCCATAAAAAAATCCTTTATATTATCTATTGTTCTGTCGCCGGACAATCTTGTTTGATGATACAAGTGATGTTTTAACTGGCATCCCGACATGGTTCGTTGGTCAAGTGGCTAAGACGTCGCCCTCTCACGGCGAAAACAGGGGTTCGACTCCCCTACGAACTACTTTAACAGGCATCGGAGTTTCCGGTGCTTTTTTTGTATCAACTTGCTGATTGTATCGGCTCCCGGATTGCTTCAGCTTTCTAATATTGTGACGAACCAATCCTGTCAGCTTATTACTGTCCGTTCAGAAAAAATCAATTTACGAACCTCGGAGGTATGCTATGTCTCTATTTGATCGTATGGAAAAGAAGACCATCAATGAAGGAATTAATATCGTCCGAACCACACCCGGTGCTGTTCTTGTCGATATCCGCTCCAAAGAGGATTTCACGAAACGTCACATTGCAGGTGCAATCAACATTCCTTACAACCGTCTGGACCTGGCAGAGCATAGATTAAGAAAGAAGGACGGATTGGTCTATATTTATGGAAGTTACTATCACAAACCAAAAAAGGTCGTAAAAGAGCTTCGGAAACTAGGCTTTACTAATGTCCATTCCTGTGGCTTTTTCGAAGAGCACAATGTAAACCCCTCATAAGTTTTCTTTCCGGGCGATCCATCTCTCGGGTTTATCTCTCGGGTTTATCTCTCGGGTTTATCTCTCGGTTTTATCTCTCGGTTTTATCTCTCGGATTTATCGAAGCAAATGATAAATCGCAAGCTCCCAGACGTAAACGATCCATTTCTAAAGCTCCTGGGCTGAGAAGCCGGTTCAAATCCGCCCTCTCCGGCGTTTCCTCCGCACGCGGTTGAGGTGGCGCTCGAAGTCGCCTTCTTCAATCAGATCCGTCAGGACATACTGGTCGAGAACCGGAACCGTGCAGGAATAGAAACCGATCCGATCGAGGAATTCCTTCGTTTTGAATTCCGGAAGGATCATATAGCCGATTCGGACTGAAGGCGAGATCGTACGAGTAAAAGTGTTCAGATAAATGACCGTTTTCGTCGGCTCCATGGAAAAGAGAGTGTCTTCGCTTTTTCCCAGCATGGAGAATTCCGAATCATAATCATCTTCAATTAAGAGTGCATGGCTCTCTCTAGCCCAGCTTAAATACTCCATTTTCTTTGAAACGGTGGCAGAGATCTCCGTCGGATAACTATGAAAAGGCGTGACGTGCATGGCTTTTGCATGCGAACGCTTTAGTTCACTGGTCAGGATTCCGTCTACTCCCATGCGAAGAGGCTCGATCTGAAGGCCATGAGTCTCATAGACCCAGCGAATCTTCTGATAGGATGGATCCTCAAGTGCTATGGTTTGCCCGGGGCCGATCAGGATGGAAATCAGACCGTACAGGTACTCGGCTCCGGATCCGATTACGATTTGATCCGGACTCACATGCATATTTCTTGTGCGTTCCAGATAGCGGGCAAGGCAAGAGCGAAGTTCCATCGTGCCCTGATTTTCGGATTTCTTGAAAATTTTCTCCTGCCGTTCACTCAAAACGCGTCGAACAGTTCTGGCATAGGTCGGAAAAGGAAATTCCTCTTCACTTTCGAAGTAGGCTGGGGTGGAGGCCTGGGGTTCAGATTCGAAGTTGGCTGAGGTGGAGGCTTGGGATTCAGATTCGAAGTTGGCTGAGGTAGAGACTTGGGGTTCAGATTCGAAGCTGGCTGAGGTGGAAGCTTGGGGTTCAGATTTGAAGTTGCTTATGATCTGGGCATTGCTATGGATGGTGAGTTTATTTCGCGTTTTTGCATGGTCTGTGGATCCAGGGAAGCCTTCCGAAGTCAGGAATTCAGATGCCTTATAACTCACGTAATAACCACTTCTCTCCTTCGCAAGGAGAAAGCCCTCGTCTTCTAATAAAGCAAGGGCGTGTTGAACAGTAATCACACTCACTCCCTGATCTGCAGCGAGAAGACGCTTGGACGGAATCTTCGATCCATAGGGATATACTCCGGAAATGATCTGCTGACGCAGGTATTGATATAGCTTGATGTAGGCAAGGCTTCTTTTGTTTGTGTCTGTTGATCCTGATAAGCTTGTTTTTGTTGACTCCAACAAACCTGTCTCTTCGTTTGCTGGCAAGCTTGTATTTGCAGACCCGGACAAACCTGTCTCTTCGTTTTCTGGTAAGCTTGATTTTATAGTTTCCTGCATATTTGATTTTTCCTGCTTTCCTGATGTATTGATCTTATTTTTCTTGTTTCCCATCATGCATCCTCTATATTCGATATACAGAATTATTTCAATATCATGCGCTTTTCCTGTCGCAAAGTTGCCTCTCAAAGCACTCATATTCGATATACAGAATCATTTCAAAATCATGCGCTTCTCCTCTTGCAAAGTTGCCTCTCAAACCACTCCATATTCGATATATAGAATCTTTTCAAAACCATGCGCTTTTTCTGTTGCAAAGTTGCCTCTCAAGGCACTCTTTATTCGATATACAGAATCTTTTCAAAATCATGCGTGTTTTTCTGGCAGATTTATAGCATGATTTTAAAAAGATTCTGTATATCGAATTTTCAGCCCTAAAATACGCCATTTCAGGCTAAAATCACGCATGATTTCAAAAAGAATTTCTATATCGAATATGAATATGCTTCGCTTTATATTTGGTCTTATATTTTTATCATTGATTGGATATATTATATATTCAGTTTTGAATTATAATCAAGTGTTATAGGAAGGTCAGAGCCATGCCAAAGATTATATGGAATCTGGTCCTGCTTACCAACAAGATGAACTACCATTCCGATTTGTTACCACATATGATCCATAACCAGGAGAAGCCAACATGCTTTTACATAGTCAAACAGAAACAAAGAAGCTCTCTGATATCCAACAGAACCATGACATTCCTGACATCCACAACCACCAGAAGAAGATCGCTGTGATCAATGATCTGACTGGTTTCGGACGTTGTTCTGTCGCGGTTTCCCTGCCCATCATCTCGGAAATGGGTATTCAATGCTGCTTCCTTCCGACTGCGATCCTTAGTAATCAGACCGGTTTCGACAGCTATTATCTCTATGATTTCACCAAGCATTTTGACAGCTATGCCAAGGAATGGGCAAAGCTCCATCTCCGATTCAACGGAATTGCAACTGGTTTCTTAGGCTCTATTCCACAGGTTGATTTGACTGCTTCTTTTATCAAAGAGTTCCGTGAAGCAGGCACTTTTGTCCTGGTCGATCCGGTTATGGGAGACAACGGAAAACGATATCCGGTCTTTTCCGACGAGCATTGTCAGAGAATCCGGGAGCTTGTCATGCTCTCGAATCTCACTACACCTAACTTGACCGAGGCCTGTCTCTTAACTGGTCATGACTGGCACGAAGGTTCTTGGAACGAGGAAGAGCTTCTGGATCTATCGAAGGAAATCGCTTCCCTCGGTCCCTCGAAAGTTGTTATTTCCGGCATACCGGACGGCGATTTCGTAACAAACTATATTTATGACAAGGGTAGAACCTCAAGCGACAGAAAGCCAAGGCTGGGCGGTTCGAGAAATGGAACCGGCGATATTTTTGCTTCGATTTTGATTGCAGATGCTGTAAATCAGGTTTCCCTGGAAACTTCTGTGAAAAAGGCGTCATCCTTTATCCAAAAATGCATTCTTAGGTCGCTGGAACTCGAAATTCCGGCTGAGGATGGGGTAGCGTTCGAAGAGGAATTAAGAAATCTACGGTAGTTATCGAATGAGGATGGGGTGGCGTTTGAGGAGGAATTAAGGAATCTACGGTAGTGATCGAATGAGGGTGGGGTAGCATTCGAAGAGGAATTAAGAAATCTACAGTAGTTATCGAATGAGTGTGCACAGAAGGTCCTACGGGTGTTTTCTTATTTTCAAAGCGTTGGTCCAGTGAAATCAACCTGTTTCCAGAGCAAGCTGCCAGGCCGCCTTCTCTATCCTGCCAAGTGTGATAGATTCGCTATATTAAGTATATATTAAAGTTTTGATAGATTAGATAGGTTGATTATATTAGGTGTACCAGATATATTGAATATATTTGATTGATTGGATATGAATTGGCTAGATACGACAAGTAAAGATTCTATCGAAATTGAACTCAATCGCTGATCGACAATAGATCAAAATACGGTGAACACGATAAAAGGAGGTTCCTCATGGCTAAAAAAACTGTAAATGCTACTGTACAGGATCCGGAAGTTACTACAGGGGCCGGTAAGACCGGAATAAAATACCGGAAAGAAGAGATTGCCTACAAGGTTCATAACAATCTCTACCTGAATCTGACCAACCGTTGTCCTTGCGCCTGCTCTTTCTGTCTGAGACAGACCAGAGATTCCGTAGGAGAGTCTGATTCTCTCTGGCTCGATCATGAGCCATCTGCTTCTGAGGTCCTGAGCGCCGTAAAGAAGCATGACCTGTCTCAATATGATGAAATAGTCTTCTGCGGGTTTGGAGAGCCTACAGAGGCCTTTCCGGTCCTTGTAGAGGTATCTGATCAGTTAAAGGCTCTCTATGGCATGCCGATCCGCCTGAATACGAACGGACTGGGCAATCTCATCAATAAGAGGGACATCTGTCCGGAACTGGAGGGAAGAATCAATACGGTCTCCATTTCTCTGAATACGCCGGATGCCGAAGAATATAACCGCATCGTCCGGCCAAAATTCGGACCGGATTCCTTCCAGGCCATGCTGGATTTTGCCCGGGAAGCGAAGAAATATGTACCAAACGTCGTTATGTCTACCGTTTCGACAACGATCAGCAAAGCGGATGAGGACCGCTGTGCTGCGATCTGTAAGGATCTTGGCGTGATCTACCGTATCCGGCCCTGGGAGGGGTGATCCAGGATCCGGCCTGGATCCGATCGAATACGACGACCGTATCCGGCCCTGGGAGGGGTGATCGGTCAGAGACTCTGGGATCCAAACCATCCTTATTACGATAAATCTGAAAAAACCTCCAACAAAGTAAAAAACAAAGTAAAAAAGCAAAGTAAAAAAGACGGGCAATGCGATTGTACCCTCCTTACTGAACTTTACATTGTCCAGTAAAGAGGGTACATATCACAATACATGCCCGCCTTTTTGCTATATACATCCATCGTCATATAAGCCTCATTCACCAGCTTATCAACTCATTCCTGAGACTCATGGCCTGATCTTACTTCACCCGTCTAACAGCTACGATTGGTGCATAGTTTACATTGGTATATGTAATGCCAGATCTCTCATTCAAAGCATTCACAATCATGCCATTTCCGGCATAGATCCCGACATGACCACTATAGCAGACGATGTCACCCGGCTGCATATCCGACTTACTGACACCGCTTCCGCAGCCTCTCATTGCAGAAGAAGAATGAGGAAGGCTCACACCGAACTGTGCATAGACACTCTTCACAAAACCGGAACAATCGGTTCCGTTGGTCAAGCTGCTTCCGCCATAAACATAAGGGTTCCCGACAAACTGCGATGCATAGGCAACAACAGAAGATCCGCTGGATCCGGATGGAGCGCTGACCGTCTTGGAAGAACTGCTGGAGGCACTCTTCGAGGCTGACTTTTGTGCAGCCTTCTGTGCGGCTGCCTTCTGTGCAGCTGCCTTCTCAGCGGCAGCTTTCTGTGCGGCTGCCTGTTCCTGTGCGATTCGTGCTTCTTCAGCGGCCTTGGACTCCGCATAGCTATAAGATTCCGCGATGCTTACAAATTCCGAGGAAACATAGCCCTCGCCGGCATCGGTCTGAATTTTTACCCAGCCCTGTGTCGAAGTATCCGTTACCGTATATTCCGTCGTTCCCGCAACTAAAGTGAGAACGGAGGCATTGGCATCCGGTGCGGTACGAACTTTCAATGTTGTTGTATTGATGGTCGCCAGCGTCTTGGCAACGGACTTGACCTTTGCTTCATCTCCAACGATTAATAATTCCTTGGAGATATATCCTGTTACATCGCCGGAAGTCACATGATAAAAGTCGCCTTCTTCACCATCGACCGTAGCGACTTCATTCGGATAGATCTTTCCAGCATAATCACTATTGGTATCCGGAGCGGTACGAATAAAAGCATAATCTGAAACATTTGCAACTCCGATATGTGCATATGGAGAAGCCTGTGTCGCTGTTGCACTGCTGTCATTGTTGGCACTCGTATCGGCTGCTGTAGTATTTCCTGTTTCTGAGCTTGCTACCTTGGTCTCCGTATTGGTCTTTTTACTGGCACTCTGCTCGGAAGAAGAAACCATCTTAGCAAGGACTGCGCTGACACCGGAAATCGTATTCGATGCGTTATCCGTCTTCTTCATAAGATCCGAAGCGGTTATCGTTGTTAATGTAGAAGCAGTCGCCTTTGATGCGCCTGCCAGAGGAGCTGCATTTGCCGTAATACCGCTACCGGCGATCAAACTGCCTGCTGCAAGAGCCAGTGCTGTAAATTTACCTGCTTTACGATTAAAATTCATAAAAAGAAAGCCTCCAAAGGGATGCGATGTTGACTTGTTACAAAATTGTTACTTTTGTTACAAGTGCTATCTTAAATCCCTTGGAGGACTTTGTCAAGAGTGTTACAGGATTTTCACAAATTGTTCAATGATTCATCACTATACAGATCTTTTGGATCGATTAATCTATATACAGATCTTTTGGATCGTAGGAAGGGTAACCAATCATTTCGAAAAATGCGCCGGTGCCTGCCCTTCGATTGCCTTTTCCATGGCATTCTTCCAGATATTAAGCGAATAATGCGACAAACCGCTATTGTTATTCTCCCGATTATCGTCATATCCGGTCCAAACGCTGATCGTATAATAAGGAGTGAAAGCGGTAAACCAACCGTCCCGGTCGTCATTTGACGTACCGGTCTTACCGGCGGCATCGATATCCTTATTCTGCCAGCCGATACTTGACGCCGTTCCGCCATCGGAGAAAACGCCCTGCATAATATTGGTCATTTCAGAAACGGTAGACTGCTTATAGACCTCGACTTCATCTGATGTTGAGAAAAGCTCGGTACCGTTCATATCTTTCATCGAAGTAATGCAAGTCGGATAACGATAGTATCCGCCATTGGAGAAAGTACGATAGGCACTCGCCATCTCCATGGTTGTAGTACCGTGGGTCAGACCTCCCAGTGCCGACGACAGATTATAGTCACTCGGCACAATTCTGGCAAAACACATCTTGTGGATGAATTGCATGCCATAGTCTATGCCGATCTGACTTGCCAGCCAGTAAGCCGGTCCATTGATGGAATGCGTCACTGCATAACGCATCTTCATAGTAGAACCGTTCATGCTTTTTACGTCATCCGATGTCTTAGCCTGCTTCACATTGATATTTTTCAGATCCGAATCCGCATTATATTCACCCGTATCAATGGCAGGTGCATAGACAAGGATCGGTTTAAATGTAGACCCCGGCTGTCGGTATGCCTGAAAAGCCCTGTTTAAACTGCCTCCGGTCGTAATTCCCTCCTGAGAACGCCCGCCAATCACTGCGATTACCTTTCCCGTATTATTATCGATCACTGTCTCAGCCGCCTGGAAAGCAAAAACTCCACTGTCCGCCTTCTTTTTATTATTTGACATTGTCTCGTCCAGCTGACCCTGAAGCGTATTCTGGAGCGTGGTGTCCAGAGAGGTGTGAATCTCATAGCGCTGACTGTACAGAGCATCATGGGCAGTTTTATAAGCTGATGCATAACTCTTGTTATAAGAATTATATTCATCTTCCGAATTGAAGGAATATTGAAATGTAAACCCAGCCCTCTTCATCAGTTCCTCGGTTGCACATTTTTCGGCATAAGAGGTCTGATAATCCCGCGTTGCACTGGCAATCTGCGCTGATACATCACCATTTCCTGTATTGCTCTGATCCGTATCATCCTCTAGAAATGCCTGGGTTTTCGGTTGAACGGTGATGGTTTCTGCTTTGGCAGTCTGGGCATCCTGAGAAGAAATAAAACCGCACTTTTCCATATCATTCAAGATCTTGTTTCTCCGCTTCAGGGCTTTGGTAGCATCCTTCCATGGATCGTAATATTCCGGATGATTGGGAATTGCACAGAGATAGGCCATCTGGGACAAACTGAGCTGTGACGCATCCATACCGAAATAATCTTTGGATGCTTCCTGGATCCCATAGATTCCATTTGCAAAACAGCAGTTATTGATATAGAACTCCATAATCTCCTGTTTGGTATATGTTTTCGTCATCCGGTCTGCATACATGATCTCTTTGATCTTACGTGTGAGCGTCCGATCTGCATTTAAAAAAGTCAGCTTGCAAAGCTGCTGTGTGATCGTCGATGCACCGCTGATTACCTGTCCCCGACTGGAGACATAACGGAAAACCGAACGAAAAACGCCAAAGGGATCATAACCCTTATTGGTCCAGAAATCCTGATCCTCAATTGCTATGAAAGAATTGATCGCATTGCTTGGAATCGAATCATAGGTCAGATATGCGTATTTCTTCTTATCGTTCGATAGCTCTGCAATGATCTGATCGTTTTTGTCATAGACGGTAGAAGCCATGTCCGGGCTGAAAGTGGAAGAGCTGCTGGCTGCAACGGTTTTCACCGCGTCCTCATAGTCATTCTTTAATTCCGGCATAAAGTGGATCACAAGAAGCAGCAGTCCGATGATGCCAATCAGGATCAGATATTTCACTGTTTTCAGAACGGAACCGAAGAAAATAAGAAGGATCCTTCCAAATCCGTTGTTCTTACCATTACTCACTGCTGCTTCACTTCCTTTACGATCTGATCTGTTTTTTGAATTTCCTTGTTAAAAGAGTAACCGATATAAAGAAACAGGGCAAAAATAATAATCAGTAGGAGCAGGGTAAAAAACTTATCCACCAGTTTTCTCTTGTATTCTGCCTTCGTTTTTTTTCTCTTTGTCATAGCAGTCTTCTTTCCACTTTTCATTTAGATAAGCTTCAGAACTTCTTCCACAATTGCTGCACAGTCTCTTGCGGCGCGCTTCTCGAATTCCGGATAATCCATGGAGCTGGATCCGTCTGCCTTATCGGAAATTGCACGGATGACAACATAAGGGATGTGATTTAAGTAAGCGGCCTGTGCTACGGCAGCGCCTTCCATTTCTCCGCACTTTCCACCGAAGGTATCAACGATCCATTTTTTCTTCGCATCATCCGCCAGGAACTGGTCACCGGAGCAGATCCGTCCGAAATGCAGCGTGATCTTGTCAGCTACGGTATCACCCTCTCCGACTTTTGCGGAAATGGCTTCTGCAGCCTTCTTAATATCATTGACTAACTCTTTGTCTGCCGGGAAGAAACGTATCCCAAGGTCAGGCATCTCTCCGATCGGATATCCGATTGCGGTTGCATCGACATCGTGGAAAACAGCATCTTCTGAAACAACGATATCTCCGATATCAATGGAAGCATCCAGGGATCCGGCGACACCGGTATTAATGACATGGGTGACATCGAAGAGGTCACACAGGATCTGAACACAGATACCAGCGTCGACCTTACCGATCCCGCATTTTACAACGACAACATCCTGTCCTTCCAGCTTGCCTTCACAAAATTCCATGGAAGCCTTTTTTACAACACGGGTAATTTCCATGTCTGCTTTTAACTTCTGAACTTCTACTTCCATTGCTCCGATAATTCCGAGTTTCATTTTATCCTCCTATTTTTTCGTTTTATTTGAGTTCTTCCTTTTTCATGATTGTGTTCTATTCTATTTTTCCTACATCTTATTGCTTCGATGGTTTACTGCATTTCTGATTGGTCATTTCATAGAAAAGAACGGTTTATATTTCTCCGATCATCCATTACTCCGGGTACTTCAGATGATCCTCTGTAATATGATAAAGCGTATCATCCAAATATCGCTTGGCCAGCCATTTCGCCATCGAGAGATTCTGATCCAGATAATTGCCACAATCTCTGGCCTTGGCGCCAGGGATCTCTCCCTCGAAATCGCGAATGAATTCAAACATGCCAATGACGAGTGGAAGTACATCTTCGGATGTTAATTCTCCTGCCAAAAGCATGTAGCAACCGGTCCGACATCCCATGGGTCCGAAATATACCACTCTGTCTGCCCAGTCATGATGATTCCTAAGATAAGTGGCTCCGAGATGTTCGATCGTATGAAGCTCCGCCGTATTCATAACCGGTTCCCGATTCGGTGCAGTCATACGAAGGTCGAATGTCGTAATCGCTGTTCCATTGTAGTGGTCTACCCTGGAAACATAAACTCCCGGTTCCAGCTTTAAGTGATTGATCGTAAAGCTCGTGATCTTTTCCATACTTTTCTATCTCCTAATCCTTTCGGTACAAGTCCATGTATTATAGCATGAGTTCGGCTTTGCCTGCAAATTGTATCAATGGTTCTCTTTTTATATTTTTTTCAGACTAAAACTTTACGCTAGCCATTGGATCAAAAGGATACTTCCTTTTTGGAGCTTTATTAATAGATATATGATTCTAAAGAAATGAATAACAACTACTTTACTTTTTTTTTATTTAGAGTCCTTGAAAGCCTTTGTTTTCAAGGCTTCGCTCCTTTATTTGTCGCTTCTTTCGTCGTTTCCGTTCGTATTTTTTGGAGCAATCGGCCATATTTCCTGACGTTAGTTCACGTCTTTTCTTTCGTAATCTATGATTTTTCAGGAGCTTTCGATCAAAATTAACGAAAAAATAGGAGCCTTTTTTGTCTTTTGCTGCCTATTTTGTTTTTAACGAATAAATCGGAGTTTTTTTCTTTCCCTAGAACATGACGAAAAAAACGGAGATTCGACCGTGTTCTCTTCTCTTTTCCTCTATTCTTAAATGTAGGTCAGCTCTTTCATGATTTCTTACGATTTCATCTCCTGCTTGTTTTGAATGGCATGAATTTAACGAAAAATTCGGAGCATTTATGACTTCTTTCTTATTAAAATACTTTTTCTTAACGACAATCTCGGAGTAGAAGTCTTCCAATACGATGTGTCTTTTCTATATTGCTATTCTATCATAGATTATGGAATTGTTTAGCTCCTGTTTTTTCGTTAAGTTTTTTCTTAGGATTTTGCCTTTTTTAAGCTATTTCTTCCTGTTTCTTCGTTTCTTATTTGCTCTTATATGTTCTTATTTCTGATTTCTAAGATTTTTATGGTGAAATATGGTGTGATTCTTTTAACCTGAGTCTTACGATTACCTTTTTATCTCTTGATCCTTCTGACTCTTACTGAGGTTTATGGTCCTTTTGGATTTACTCTACGAAGATATCGGTGATTCTTTCTTCTTTCTTTGGATCCTATTTCGCATCCTACTTCTATATTGCTCCCTTATTTTCGTTATCTTTCATGATTTTTTTCCATAAACGATTTACAAACTCCTTTTTTTTCGTTCATATCTTCTTGCAAGATGATAAATGAAAAATCGTACATATGTTTTCTCCTGTTTTGTCGTTGAATTCAGTTTCAAATCATGGTATTCTCCGTTTTTTTCGTTTTCTTTCCCTCTCTGATTCGATGGTATTTTTTAGCTATCTCCGATATTTTCGTTAACTTACGTCTTTTGATTCGTACTTTTCGTATGATCTGCATTGGCGAAGAAATATGAATCAACTAACCTGTTCACTTTTTTATCTCCGGAATCTTCTCCTATAAACTCTGTATTTTTCGTTAATTTATATTTAAAACTCCGTTTTTTTCGATGACGTCTTATTTCATAATTTTTTCATTTCCTTTCGTCTGAATATCCGATTTCTTCTTTTAATAACTCCTTTATTTTCGTTAAATAAATATGAAATCTCCTACTTCTTCATTCATAATCTCCGATATCCTCTAATAAAAACTCCAGGATTGTCGTTAAAAAGCTTGCTTTTTTCTTTGGCTTGCGTTTTAATAGTACTTGAAAATTTAGTTTTTCTATCTTGGTGTGAGGTTTATGGAGAAGGAAATTAATCTGGCTGAGGATCATGTTAATATTTCAAATGTCCTGGCCCGTAAGAAAATGAAAAGTGATCTTGCCGAAAGTAAGGTCAATGTAATGGCAATTAAGAAAGCCGAGTCGGATGGTTTTGATTTAGAAGCAACGGATAGTAAGGGTAAGAAATATACTTACTATGCGGTTTCTTTTACTACCAATGAAATGCGTCATGCCTTAACGCCGGATGACACTGAAGGCAAACCTTCCGGTAGTTTCTATAACAGGCTCCGTAGTCTTGCTATTCGAATGGCTCAGCGTCTGGTGATTCTTACGGATAGTGAGGGTCAATTTAGTGTGCAGCATTTTTATCATAGCGTCGATTACAAGAACGGTAAGTTTACGGTTGCTTTTGAAAATGTGATGCTGCCCTACGTCCGTAATGAGATCAAGAAAATCGGTTATACGCAGATGGATTTCCCCATTCTCTGGTCTTTTGAGAGTAATGGTGCCTTCCAGCTCTACTCTCATTTGAAGAGTGAGTTATTCCATATTAAGTCTTATCCGAACCATACTTCGACTCAGGAGGATTTGGAGACCTATCCAGTACGCTTTGGTGTTTCAGAGCTTCGGGTCGCATTGGGTTTCGTTTCTCTGGAGGATAACGATCAGGTTTATGAGGAGGCTTCTAAGAGTCATCCCAAGTGGGAAAAGTTGGAAAAGGCGCAGAAAAAACCGAAATACAAGCGTTATGGTGACTTTAAGAATAAGGTAATTCTGCCGAGTATTGAAGAGATCAACTCACGGTCTGATCTTTATATTGATCATATCTATGAGGATAAGGTCGGAAAAGGCGGAAAGGTTGAGTATATCACCTTTTATATTGCTAATAATTTAAATTATATTCGAACGCATGTCTGGACCAAGACTCCGGAAGATAAAGATGATTTTATCCCCAATAAGGATATTCTTAAGGTTCAGTCCTTAAATCCCTTTGCGAACCTTTCTTATGAGGAAGCAAAATTGATTTTGCAGACCGGAAAAGGCGATATCGAGCGTATTAATCAGGCAATCGAATATACCAGTAAGCAGCCGAATATTGACAATTTTGTCGGTTATGTCATCTCTTTACTGAAGAAAGGCGATGATTTTATCACCGAGAATAAATCTACTGTTTTTGGATCTACGGAAAGTTCCGATGCTATGAAGTCTATGAAGGAAAGCATCCATGAACCGAATGGCGAAATCGCCCAGAAGGTATGGGAAAAGAATAAGACGAAGCCTGAATTTGCCGAATTTATCAAGTATCTGGAGGATCAGGGAGTGACCTTGGAGATGTATGAGTTGACCTTCTCTCTCTCTGAAAGAAATCGGGAATTTGTCAATTGGAAGAAGGAACATAATTCGATTCTTTGATTCAAATTCCTTGATTCAATACTTTGGTTTCTGAATCATGTTTTTATAAGTTCTTTGATTTATTCCTCTTCCTTTTGATCGTTATAATCTCTTTCATTTTAATACCCCCACAGCACCTTCAATGCTGTGGGGGTATTTTTTGCTATTCAAATAAGTGAAATGACATAGATTAATGCATTTTATATGAACTATGATAGTTTTTATTCAAATATTTGACTTCTATTATATTATCCTAAAATAAACAGTTATTCGTTATTGATTGATATTGTTATCAGATTATATTCTGCAAGAAAATGCCCAAAAATTATCTATCAAGACTTATTTCCTTCCAAATTCAGATAAATGTATGAAACGTACATTCAATTTTATAGCCGTTTTTTCCATCTATTTTTCCGCTTTTCGATTGGGAATTTGTCTTTGATAAAATTACGAACTTGTTGATTTTAATTTCTACTTATTTTTTTCTTTCTGCTGCTTCTTTATTGGCAAAAGAACTTCTATTTTTGATCTTTTTTTCTATTTAGTTCTTTTTTTGTGATTTTGAGGCCAATGTCTTCCCGGTTTTGATCTGGCTATTGCTTTTTGAATTAGGAATACGTCGGCTTTCTTATATAGAGTATACCCCTTTTTGTAGAGACATACAATATGTTATTTCTATTTTTTCTGTCTTATATATTATATCTATCTATAATACTCTTTAAATACAATAAGTACAATCTATATATAATTGCTGAAAAGAATATTATGTTTTTTCTCTTATTCTTTTCGGTCTCTTGATATTGTGATAAAATGAATGAGATTTAATGCGTTATCTTGGCCATAGCCTCCGCATTTTCTTATCTGGTTATAAATGTCATTTACTAACCTTTTGATTTGATATGATAGATACGATAGATATGATAGATAGGCTATATTAGATAAAAAAGTTATAAAAGATATTATATACAATAAGACTATAAAAGCTATAAAAAGCTTAAAAGATAAAAAGAGCTTAAAGGACATAAAAAACATTAAGGTAATTATAACAATAAAAGCCTTAAAATATATTTGGAATAATAAAACTATTAAGACCAAATAAAATAAAAAAGCATTAAAAATTATTAAAAACAAGAAGGTTAATAAGAACAGAAGGACTAAAAATGTCATAAGAATCATGAAAAATATAAAGACTTTTAAAGCCTTAAAGACTGTTAAAAACGAAAGGAGTAATAAAGCTTTTAAAACCAATAAAGTGATAAAAAACAAAAGAATTTAAAAACGTAATAAAGTTTTATAAACTATAAAGAACATAAGAATGTTAAAAAGCTTTAAAACTATAAAAAATACTAGGAACATAAGAACCATAATAAATTCAACAACTAATAGAACTGACTAGAACAAGGGAGCCATATTGGATAAAGATAAAATATAAGAAAGAAAAAATAGAAGAGTAGTATAGACTATTTCTGATAGAACGTATAAAATAGATAAAGTTCATTAAGAAGTTCGTTTGATTATTTGGATAATGAAAAAGTAATAGATCGTATGAATGTATAGGAATGAGGAAAATATGGGAAAAGCAGTGACGATAATGTTCACAAATCAGAAGGGCGGTGTTGGTAAAACGTCCACCTGTCTTGGCCTGGCGGAAGCCTTTCGTTACCTGGGGAAGAAGGTTCTATTGGTCGACTGTGATCCACAGGCGAATACGACAAGCTCATTTCAGGTGGATACGGACGGTATTGCCACCCTATATGACTTGATTGTGAACCGTGAACCTATTGAAAATTGTATCATCAAGAAAAATGGGATCGATCTTCTGCCGGGAGATAAGGTTTTGAAATCTCAGGAAGACATGATTGGCCCGGAGAAAATAACACGACTTCAGCATGAGTTGAAGAAGGTCAAGGATCAATATGATTATATTCTGATTGACACAAATCCGGGGACCGGCTTCTGTGTAAAGGCATCTTATGCTGCTGCAGATGGTGCTATCATTCCTATGAATTTTGAAAAATATGCCATTGACGGTCTGGCAGATGTCATGAGAACAATGGAAAGTTTCAGAGATTTGAATGAAGATTTTCGCCTATACGGTGTTTTAATTAACAAACTGGATATGAGAATGGGCGATCAGAGACAAGCAAATGAGCAATTCCAGAAATTGGATGGAAAAGCTTTTCATGTATTTCGGACCAAAATTCGTACCGATCAAACCATCCCGAAAGCTCAGACAAGAGATGAATCTATCTTTGAAGACTATAAGGGAAGCAAAGCACAGCAGGATTTTCTGAGCCTTGCAGAAGAGTTTGAGGAGGATATTCAGAATGGCTAAGAGCATGAGAGAAGCAGAAGGCTTTAATAATATGTTTGCCAGTCTCGGATTTGGAATGGACTCTAAGCCCAAAAAAGGAAGTGATTCTACCAAGGAAGAGACAGCTGCTCAGACGAATCTTGTGGAAGAAGGGAAAGCAGCTGAGAATCTTAAGCAAGATAAAGAAACGAAGGATCTGCCAGAAGCTGAGAGTAATGGTAAGGAATCCATTGAAAAGAATGAGTCCAACTTAGAAGAGGATCAGACGAATCAAGATCTTAAGGATCAAAAGTCGCTACCTGATGGTAAGGAAAATGGTAAGGAAAGAGAAGAAAGAGAACCAATCCATCAGGAGACAAGGAAGAGCCCTGAAGAGATATCAGATAATGATAGTGAGATCTCGAATCAAACTTCCGTGAGCAAAATATCAAAACAGGAAACGAGCACCGTTACTGATTCCGGATCAAATAGTAAAAAGACAAAAAATACTTCTAATAAATCTGCTGCAAGGAGAGGAAAGAAGAAAACCGGTGCCTCTTCCTCGAAGAGTCAACCAGCAGTTTCCATGAATGAGGAGAGCTCAGAAAATGAGAATACTTCTGTAAGACTTTATGCAAGAAATAAGAGATATTTCGAGATTCGTGCAGCACAACTTGGAGTCAGTCAGATGGAATATATCAACTTTCTTCTGGAAGAAGAGGAGAAGAGAGAGGCCAAAGAAGAACTGGATCCCTTCTCGATTGAACTTCCGAAGAAGGAGAGTACCAGTATCAAGGCTCTTGTCCTTACGAAACATAACATGGAATTTCTAAGGAGCGCATCCTCCAATCTTGGTATGAAGATGACCCAGTTCATTAACTGGATGCTTGATAATGAGAGAAAAGAGGAGAAGGAAAACGGCCCAAGACAGTCCATTGATACCTGGAGAGCCATCCAGAACGAAGAACAGTAAAAAGTGAAAATGAACAAAATATCGTAATACAAGGGATAATAAAAAATCCGATAGTGAAGTTTGACTTTCACTATCGGATTTTTTCAACTTGCTCAATCTTACGATAACCGGGCAATGGGATGACTCAAAATGACTTCAGAAGTTCATTTACATTACTTCAGAAGATATTTTAAATCATTTCAGAAGTTCTTTTACATTACCTCAGAAGTTCTTTTCATCACTTCAGAAGTTCTTTTACCATTTCCGGAACTTTATCGAAATCATCTTTCTCAGGATTCCAGTAGGATTTGACTTCGGGTTCTACTACTTGGCATCCAGCATCCGTCAGCATCTGACGAAGGGTCTTATTTCCTTCACCACTCCAGCCATAGCAGCCGAAGACACAGGCTTTCTTACCTTTCAACTTAAGGGATTTGAGATAGTAGAGAAAACCTGCCATGCCCTCGAGAACACCGTTCAAAATGGTAGGAGAGCCGACGGCAATTGCTTTAGAGCGGAAGACTTCATTGATGATATCGTCATTTTCCGTGTGGTCAACATTAAAGGCCTTGACAACAGTGGAAGGAGACTGGCGATGGATTTCATCGACGACTGCATGGGCAATCTTTTCTGTACCATGCCACATGGTACCATAGACTACGGTAACTCGATCTTCCTGATACTTATCAGCCCACTTCGCATAGGCATCAATAATTGCCATAGGATTTTCTCTCCAGATAGCACCGTGGCTTGGAGCAATCATTTCGATCGGAAGATTTAAGGCTTTGATTTCCTTCACTTTCTTTGTGACCATGGGTGCAAAAGGAGCAACGATATTTGCGTAATAACGCATTGCCTCTGACCAAAGAGTTTCCTGATCGGCTTTGTCTGCGAACATTTCTGCAACGGCATAGTGCTGACCGAAGGCATCCATTGAGAAGAGGATGTTATCCTCGGTCAGGAATTCAGCCATGGAATCCGGCCAGTGGAGCATGGTCATCTCGACGAAGATCAGCTTCTTTCCGTTTCCGACATCCAGAGTGTCTCCGGTGTGAACAACGTGGAAATTCCAGCCGAGCTTACCGTACTGACCTTCCAGAGACTTGACTGCATTGGCGGTACAATAAATCGGGGTATCGGGAATTTCCTTCATCAAAGCAGGAAGACTTCCTGAATGGTCATTTTCACCATGGTTTACAACAATGTAGTCGATGGAATGAAGGTCGATTTCGGATTTCAGATTCTCGATAAACTCAAAATCGTGCGGCGCCCAAACGGTATCAATGAGAACGGTTTTCTCTTCCTGAATGAGATAAGCATTCTGAGAGCTGCCATTATGGATGGTAAAGTCATCTCCATGGAACTTTCTAAGATCCCAATCGAGATAGCCAATCCAGTAAACATTGTTTTTTACTTGTTTTTTCATTAAATTCTCCTTTCAAGAGTCATTCAAAAAAGAACAATAGAAATGTGCGATATCTATGAACCTGGATTCATCTCCTTTCGGTTCATGTTAAATATAGACCATGGCGACAGTGACTGCAAGCTTAAGACCGAGTGCAAAAAACTATACATTTTCTACAAAAGCAGAAGGGAAAATATGATAGCAATTCGTCAAATCGATTTATATTTCACCGAAAATATCCGAAATTATAATTATACTAGTTGGCTTGGGAGAAGTCTGCATATCGAAGGGGAGTTCTTCTAAGAATAAGAAAGATCGAATAAGAAAGATCACAAAAGAAATGCGGGGAAAATCATGAATAATTTCGAAGAAAGCAAAGCCGATCGTTTAGAGAATGAGGGGAATGTCAGCAAAGAAAAAGCCGAATCGATCATTGGAGAACCTTCTAATATTAAGAAGGAAAATATAAAAAATGACAAACATGCGTGGAAAGCTGAGAAAAAGCGCCTGGCAAGAGAGAAGAAGGCCCTGAAGAAAAAGGCGAAACTGGAAAAGAAGAAAGGGCTGAAACTAGAAAAAAAGCAAGCAAAGGAGCAAGGAAAGGATCAAGGAAGGGAGCAAGAAAAGGAGCAAGGAAAGGATCAGGGACTTGGAAGTTCTTTGAAGGCAAAGCGAAAGAAGGATGCAAAAGACGTCCGGCAGAAGAGGCATAAGGATGACATCAGTAAACGTCTTGCTGTGACGGCAGGTCTCATGATCTTTATTAGCTTTGCGGTCTTTATTATCGTAGTTGAAGTGATGACCACGAAGATCATTCAGGAAAATATCAATCGTGAGATGTATCTCACGGTCAATAATTCGAGTGTTAAGCTGGAGAGTAACCTTCTTACGTTAAAACCAGGGCAGTCCTTCGACACGAAATTCCTCTCTCTGGTTACCAATAAGAGTACCGACTTCCCTTCGCTTCGCATGGCGGTCATGAACCGGACCGGTGACTTTCTCTATAGTGAGAACAAAGACGAAATCAAGAAAAACTGCGCAGAGATCATGCCGAAGACTTCGAACCGTGTCATTTCCGGTCTGAGGGGTCGTGCCCAGTTCAAAACACGGACCAGGACGGAGTGGGCCTATTATGTGCCTATGAATGCTGCAGGTCGAAGTGTCTGGCTGGTTGGACGGATCTCCTATAATGAAGTCAGAAGTCGAGTACTTCCGGTCGCAGTGATGATTACCATTCTTGGAATCATTGCACTCTTGACTCTTACGATTCTGATTCGACAGATGATAAAGAAATCTTTGAAACCTCTGGCCAATATCCAGGAAGTTGCAACGGAGATTTCCAAGGGAAATTTTGATATTTCCATTCAATATCAGAAACAAGATGAGATCGGTCGTCTGGCTGTTGCTTTACAGGATTTTATTGACAGACTTCGTTATATTATTCAGGACATCGGGAAAAGACTGGGAGATTTCTCGGATGGTGATCTGACCATGGATGAGATGGACAAAGAATATTATATCGGTTCTTACGCATCGATTCAGCAGTCCATCGAAGAGATCTCAGCGGGTCTTACCAATACCATTTCAGAAATTCGCCGTGCTTCGGATCAGGTGGCTACCGGAAGCAGCCAGGTATCCTCCGGTGCCCAGTCTCTGGCTCAGAGTTCGACCGAACAGGCTTCTTCTATTGAAGAGTTGTCACAGTCCATGCTAAAGATTTCAAACCGGATCTCAGAAACTGCAGACATGACGAATGAAGCTGCCAAGATCAGTCAGGAATCCAAGGATGCTGTTACTTTGACCAATGAGAAAATGAAGGAAATGACCGAGTCGATGAGAGATATTACCGGCAAGGCCAACGAGATCGGTAAAATCATCCAGATTATCGATGATATCGCCTTTCAGACCAATATTCTGGCATTGAATGCTTCGATTGAGGCTGCCAGAGCAGGTGAGGCAGGAAAGGGATTCGCAGTTGTTGCCGGCGAAGTCGGAAATCTCGCTAAGAAATCTCAGGAGGCAGCTCAGGGTACGGCAAAATTGATTGATGATACCATTACAGCAGTTGGTAAGGGCACAACGATCACAAGCGATACGGAGGCAGCCCTGGGAAATGTATCCGAGAGCTTTGGTCAAATTAACCGCTTGATCTCGAAGATCCAGTCGGCATCTGTGGAAGAGAGTGATAGTGTAAAACAGGTGACCGATGGCCTCAATCAGATCTCTGCGATTGTTCAGACCAATTCGGCTACGGCAGAAGAGTCTGCTGCCGCTGCGGAAGCTTTGTCCTCTCAGGCCGAAACCATGAAAGGACTGGTTGGTGCCTTCAAATTGGACGAAAAACACGAGTAGACAATTCAGGTCGGAGAGCAGAGAAAAGTCTCTGCTCTCCGATTTTTTTATGTTCATTTGTCATTAGAACTGCTATACTAAAATATGATTCTTTGGATAGGGAGAGGACAAATGGCAGAAAAAAAGGGTAATTTCAGTGGTCAGCTTGGTTTTGTTCTGGCAGCAGCCGGAAGTGCCGTAGGAGTCGGAAATTTATGGCGTTTCCCATATCTTGCAGCCAAAGACGGGGGCGGACTATTTCTGATTGTCTATCTGATTTTGGTTTTAACTTTCGGATTTACTCTCTTGACTTCGGATATTGCGATTGGCCGGAGAACCAGACAGAGCGCGATCAAGGCATATGAATCCATGCGGCCGCGCTGGAAATTCTTAGGTATTCTTACTTTCTTTGTCCCGGTTCTGATCATGACTTATTATGCAGTGATCGGCGGCTGGATCACTCGTTACGCCGTGGTCTATTTTTCCGGACAGGCGAAAGAAGCTGCCGGAGATCATTTCTTCACCTCTTTTATTACTTCGCCTGTTGCCCCGCTTATTTATGGTCTGATCTTCATGGTGGTCACCGGGATCATTGTCTATATGGGTGTGGAAGGTGGAATCGAACGGGTGTCCAAATGGCTGATGCCATTCCTTCTCATTCTGATCGTTGTGGTCTCGATTTTTGCATTGACCTTACAGCATACGGATCAGGACGGCAGGGTTCGAACCGGCTTGCAAGGTCTTTTGATTTATTTAAAACCGGATGTCAGAGGACTGACAATTGGGAAATTCTTAAATGTTCTTTTGGATGCCATGAGTCAGATCTTCTTTTCTCTTTCCGTATCCATGGGAATCATGATCACCTATGGATCCTATGTCAAAAAGGATGTGAACCTGAGTAAGTCGGTCAGCCAGATCGAAATCTTTGATACCCTGGTGGCTTTTTTGGCCGGTATGATGATCATTCCTTCGATCTATGTTTTCTCCGGTACGGATGGAATGGGAGCAGGGCCGGGATTGATGTTTGTCTCTCTTCCCAAGGTGTTCGCTGCCATGGGGCATACCGGCACCTTTGTTGGCGCTGCTTTCTTCATTATGGCTATTTTTGCGACACTGACTTCCTGCATCTCAGTTCTGGAAGCCATTGTTGCGAACTGCATGGAGATCTTCCACAGCACAAGAAAAAAGACCACCTTGGTTTTGACCTTCATTTATGCCATTGCAACGGCGGTGATTGCGCTGGGTTACAGTATCTTCTATGTGGAGGTTAAGCTGCCGAATGGTTCCGTCGGTCAGCTTCTGGATATCATGGATTACATCAGTAACAGCTTCATGATGCCATTTATTGCCATGCTGTCCAGCATTTTGATTGGCTGGGTGGTTGGCCCCCGTTGGGTTACGGACGAAGTACAGAGGAATGGCGAGAAATTCCCCAGGAAGAGTCTCTATATTTTTATCATTAAGTATGTAGCACCGATTGTGATGGCAATTCTCTTCCTGCAATCGACGGGATTCTGGGGATTGATTTTTTAGAAATTTAGTATACATCTGCGGATTTAGATATTATAATCATGACATAAATTAAAGTCGCTAAAAGGGGGCTGCTTTTCGTTATGATGGAGGACTTTAAGAAATATATTAAGTTTGAAGATTATGAGAATTATTTGGAACCGATCAATCGGGCAAATAATCATGGTCTCTATTATTTGGCTCTTACGAATTTTTTGATCAGTCTTTTGAACTTTGTCATTCTGGCTCTGATTGGTACGCCTGGGGTGATCATGAATTTCATATTCGTTTTGGCGAATCTGCTCCTTTTTTATGGGGCACGTTGTCTCTGCCGTTATCGGCATTTGGATTATACACCGCTTTGCTATACATTCATGATTCCATGCTTTATCATGCCTTTGATTAGTGAACTGGCCTTGCATAAGCAAGCGGAAGGGGTTGCCTATCTTTGCCTTCTGATTGTGATTCCTATTTTCATTCTCGATCGGCCCAAACGTGTTCTCCTTGTTATTAGTCTTTACGCCTTGCTTTATCTTGCTGCAATTTTGGCTATAGAGGATCATTCGGATCTTCCCATCGAGATCATGCATCTTCTGGATGCCTATGGTCTGTCTCTTCTGGTCAATAGTTATTCCCTGTCTATCCGGATTCGAAATGTAGAGCTTGGCGAACATTTTGAGAAAAAATCTGAGCACGATCCATTGACCGGACTTTATAATCGTGATGGCGGTGTGCGTTATATCAATCCGCATTGCGCCGGTGTGCTGATCTTTATTGATGTGGATAACTTTAAACATGTGAATGATGGATATGGGCATGCAAAAGGTGATGATGTCTTAAGGGAGGTTGCGAAAACCTTGCAGAAGAATTTTCGCGATGACGATATCATCATGCGTTATGGCGGCGATGAATTTGCAGTCTATACGCGTGGAGACTGGGATGAACTATTGATGGAAAAGAGACTGAATGAGCTTCTTTATGATTTGCGGAAGATCTCTGTCACGAAGGAGGGGCAGAGCCCTCTCTATATGACCGCCAGTATTGGCTGTCTGATTGCAAAGTACGGCTGTCAGGATCTCGATACCATGCTTCGCCTGGCAGATCAGAAGATGTATGAGGCCAAGGAGCATGGCAAGAACAGTTACCGGATCCTGGTGCAGGATTGATTCCGTGTGGGTTTTGTTTCACTTGGTTTGTTGCACTTGTTTCATAAAAATAAACTATGAATCATACCAAAAAGAGGTCAACTCAAATGGAGTTGACCTCTTTTGACTTCTGGGAGGCTAAGGTTTCAGGCATTAAAGGACTTTTGACAGAAAGAGTCTGGTCCGTTCATTCCTGGGGTGATCAAAGAATGCCTCTGGTGTATTCTCTTCTAGGATCTGTCCTTGGTCAAGAAATATAACTCGTGATGCAACATCCCTGGCAAACCCCATTTCGTGGGTGACAACAGCCATTGTCATTCCCTCATCCGCCAGCTCATGCATAACAGATAAAACTTCACCGACCATCTCAGGATCGAGAGCAGATGTGGGTTCGTCAAAAAGCATCATAGATGGATGCATGGCAAGGGACCGAACAATTGCAATTCGCTGGGCTTGTCCTCCGGAGAGAGAAGAGGGGTAAACATCCATTTTATCAGACAGACCAACGCGGCTCAAAAGAGCATATGCTTCTTCATCGGCTTCTTCCTGTGTTCTTAATTTCAAAAGTACCGGGGCAAGGGTAATATTTTCCCGGACGGTCATATGGGGAAAGAGGTTGAAGTGCTGGAACACCATCCCCATTTTCGAACGGATTTTATCGATATCTACAGCAGGGGATGTAATATTCTCACCGCCGAACATGATTTCGCCTTCGCTTGGCTTTTCCAGGAGATTCAGACAACGAAGCAGAGTGGATTTTCCAGAACCGGATGGACCGATGATAACGACCTTTTCCCCATCCGCTATATCGAAATTGATTCCCTTTAAAATTTCTACCGTACCTTTTTTCGTATGGAACGATTTATGCAAATTTTTAACGGATATCATATCTGTCCATCCTCCTTTCTATAATCCCAAGTATTTGTGTCAGTCCGATGACGATGATGAGATAGATGAGCGCTACCGCCAGAAGAGGCGGGAATGCGTCATAGGTTTGTGACCGTATAATATCACCGCCCTTTGTCAGATCCTGAATCCCTACATATCCTGCAACGGATGTCTCTTTCACGAGGGAAATAAACTCGTTAAATATCGCAGGAGCAACATTTTTAAATGCTTGTGGAAGAATGATCTTCTGCAAAGTCATTCTTGCGCTGAGACCAAGAGAGCGACCGGCCTCCGTTTGACCGGTATCTACGGACTGGATGCCGGAACGTATGATCTCTGCTACATAGGCACCGGAATTAATTCCGAATGCGACGATTGCAACAGGAATCGGCTGTCCGGACTTCCATATTGCAAAGGTAAGGATCATGAGCTGTACGATCGTTGGGGTACCTCGAATGACAGTCAGATAAATGCTGACAATCACATTTAAAAGAAAGAGGACAGGACCGACTTTCGCTGAATTCATTTTTCTATTATGATGATTCACGCGAATGATTGCAGCGATAATACCCAGGATAATGCCAAGTACCAGGGCTCCTGCGGTGATGATCAGGGTATTTTTCAAGCCGTCAACAAGATACAGATATCTCTTCTCGGCTATGAAATCCTGAAAGAAATGCTCTGCCAGAGACATGGGATGTTCTCCTTTCCATCTGGAATGTCTTAGAGTAAGAATGGTTATGGCCGCCGGCTTCAGAAGACCAGCAGAATAAGACTTCCCTGGGAGTTCCGGATTATTCCACACTGATATACTGCTCCATGATCTTTTGCAGTTCACCGGAATCTTTCAGATTTTTCAGGACTTTATTAACCTCCTTAGTAAGGTCGGAGTCCTTTGGACAAGCAATGGCATAGGACTCACTTGTCAGAGAATCAGAGAGCAGTTGAGTTTTATCCGGATTCTGTGCTACAAGTTTCTTTGCAGGATAGTTATCAATGACAACGGCGTCAACCCTTCCGGATATCAGGTCTGCGACTGCATCCATACCTTTATTGTAACGTCTGACTTCCTTTACTTTAATATCGGATTTACCATCCTGATTTGTGCAGTAGGTATCACCGGTCGTACCTGTCTGTACCCCGACGATTTTATCGTTCAAATCAGTTCTGGACTTGATGGCACTATCTTTGGGAACAATGATGGCCTGAGAGGCATCAAAATAGGTATCAGAGAAATCGATATTCTTCTTCCGGTCTTTTGTGACTGTGATACCGGCTGCAGCCATATCTGCCTTTCCTGCCTGAAGTGAAGGGATCAGGGAATCGAATGCAATATCGCTAACCTTTAATTTTACACCGAGATCTTTTGCGACAGCCTTAGAGATCTCAATATCAATACCCTGAATCTTATTTCCCTCTTTATATTCGAAGGGTGCGAATTCTGCATTGGTACACATAGTAAGTGTTCCGGATTTTTTAATGCTGTCCACTGCACTCTTCTGACTCTGAGACTTAGAAGAAGCAGATCCGCAGGACGCCAGGGAAAGCGCCATTCCAGCAGCAAGACAGACAGCGAGAAATTTGTTGAAATTTTTTTTCATAATGTGACTCCTTTCGTACCTATCCTAGGGAAAAAGAGTGTAAAAAAGGGAGACCGATCAATTAGATCTGTCTCCCTTGACTCTTTTCTCTTGATTTCTCATAGCATAATCCGAGAGAAGACTGAAATCGATGGAAAATTTACCAAAATCATGATCAATATTTATAAAATTTACAAGATGTGAGGATTGCAAAGCGTTTTGTTTTAAAGTATTCTTTAGGAAGAAGATGATTGGCTTAAAGGCGAGCAGTATTTTTACTGCTCGCCTTTTTTAGAAAGGGGAGTTTTGAAATGGCTTATATGGTGAAAAATATTTTAAATCTTCCAGTTTGTAAAGATTTCAAACTTGTAGCCGGGCAAGACGGAATGTCACGAAATGTGAGACATGTGAATCTAATGGATTCAGAATATGATTCCACGATACCCGATGGAATGGAACCGGATGGACTTTTTGATAAAGAGGCGATCGTTGTAACTAGTTTTCTTTTTTCCAGAAAGTCCAAAGAGAAGATTCTGCCGGTGATAAAGCAGTTGTTCTTAGATGGTGTCAGTGCTTTGGCGATTCAGCTGGTGTGTTTTGAGCATCTGCCAGATGAAGTGATAGAATTTTCTGATTCTCATAAGTTTCCAATCTTTCTTTTTCCCAAACGGGACACCTTCCTGGAAAATGTCGTTATTGGGATAGCAACAACGATTGAGAAATCGGACAATATGCACTATCTGGAAGAGCGGTTGTCATTTTTCCTGGAGCCCCATCTGGGGCAGATGAACCGGGATGCGGTTTCGGATGAGTTGTTCCCGGACAGAAGGAAACCTTACCGTTGTTTTTATTTCCTTCTCAAGCAGCAGACGGGGGAATATGCCTTTTATCACAGAGTAGAAATGATGGATGAGCATTCACCGGAAAATGTCCGTATCCTTCCTTACCGGTACGGAGTGCTGGCCACAGTTTTCGGGGATCCGGATATCACCGTGGAAAATCTGGAAGGATCGCTTGGTATCAGCACGACGGAAGTGGCCCTGGGGGTGAGCCGGGAGAGTAGGATGAGGGAATGTCTATCTCATAAAATCCGCGAGAGTATCTTTGCTGCCCGCTATGGCATCAAGCATCGGAAAAATGTAACCATGTTCGATGATCTGGGGATTCAACAGATCATCCTACCTAATAAGGATAATTTCTGGATTCGCTCCTATTGTACGAATGTCTTTCAAAAGCTCAGGGACTATGATCAAAATGACGATTCAGAACTGTTGAAGACGGTGATTCATTATGTCAAGAATGGGCTGTCGGTTGCAAAAACAGCGGAATATATGGGACTGCACCAGAATTCTGTCAGATATCGAATTTCCAGGGCATGTGAAATATTAGGGCTGGAAAGTCGGCCAGCGGAATTTCAAGAAGCCATAGTCCTTGCCGTTCTTTTCAATTTGTCGGATGAGATTGCCTGATTTGGATGTGTCTTATTAATCTTAAGATTGTCCCGGCAGATAGCATCCGTGCATTTGAGTAGCTGGCTGGTGTGATAAAACTACAAAGAAAAGGAGAAAACCTTGTAAAAATTACATAGAAGACGGAATCAAGTCAAATTATACTTAGCTCAACAAGGCAAAGAGGCTTTTTCGAAGTCTCCTTGCCTTTTCTTTTTTTTAGAACAGGAAAGAGAGGTCTGAGCTTATGTTTGTAAAAGATGGAGTGAGTACTCTGCACCGTGTATTATTATCGCCACCGGATTATCTGGAGGCAGCACCGATCAATGAGATTGCGGTGAAATGGAAGGATACGGTTCTTGATAAGAAACGGATGGCCAGAGAATTCCAGTGTGTAGTGGATGCTTATCATAAAGCTGGTATTCAAACCGAATTCTTGGAAGCGGATAAAGATAGACCGAATTCAGTTTTTGCAAGAGATTTTGGCGGATGTGTTCGCGAAGGATATATTCTGGGCAGATTTAAGCTGGACCTCAGAAGAAAGGAACATGAGGATTATAAGAAGAAAATGGAGGATCTCGGGGTGCCCTGTATTGCCGAGGTCAAGGATGGAATCTTTGAAGGCGGCGATTTTGTATTTTTAAGGGAAAATCTTATCGCACTTGGTATGGCAGACAGAACAAATGCAAAGGGAGCAGAAGAAGTGAAGGAAGCCTTAGAAAAATATGGCTATAAGGTGGTTCTGGTTCCGCTGAAGAAAGAATATCTTCATATGGATATGTGCTTTAATCTCGTGGATGAACATCTGGCAGTTGCCTATTATGAGGGACTTCCGGAGGACTTTCAAGGACTTCTGACGAAACTTGATATTGATGTGATCCATGTTCCGGAAGAGGCCATTTATCTTCATGGATGCAATCTCGAGGCACTCGGAGATCATAGAGTACTATCACTTGCGAGGAATCGTGAAGTGAATGAAGCTATGGCAAAGCATGGCATGGATGTGATCGAACTTCCGGTGACGGAGATCCTGAAGGCTGGCGGCGGTCCGCATTGTATGACTTTTCCAATTGAGAGAGGCTGAAAGTTAGGAGGTAATACATGAGTTATTTTCTTCTGGATGAATTTAAACAATCGATGCCCTACCAACCGGGTGAGATGCCGAAGGACAGAGAGTATTTGAAACTGAATGCCAATGAGTCTTCTTATCCTCCCTCTCCGAAGGTCTTGGATGCAATGACAATTGCAGCAGTAAACAGTGTGACGCATTATTGTGATCCGCACTATATTTCTCTTCGATCAGCGATCGGGAGTATTTATGATCTGGATTATCGGAATGTATTTGTCGGAAATGGAGCGGATGAGGTTTTAAGTTTTGCTCTGATGAGTTTCTTCCGACGTGGGATGAAGGTGTGTTTTCCGGATATCACCTATGATTTTTATCGCACTTATGCAGTGACCTATGGTCTGGATTATAAGCAGTTTCCACTTCGGGAGGACTACACGATCGATGTTGATGATTATATCGATACAGACCGTGATGTCATACTGGCCAATCCCAATAATCCGACCGGTCAGGCTTTGTCTGTAAATGAGATCGAGAGAATCGTAGCAGCCAACTCCAGGAGAATGGTTCTTGTGGATGAAGCTTATGTCGATTATGGAATGGAATCGTGTGTTCCACTCATCCGGAAGTATTCCAATTTGATTATTGTACAGACCTTCTCCAAGTCCAGAAATATGCCTGGAGCAAGAATCGGCTTTGCACTTGCCCAACCGGGTCTTATTGACGATATGGAAAGAGTGAAATTTTCCTTCAATCCTTTTAATATCAGTACTCTTGCAATTGCCGGTGGAAGGGCAGCAGCATTGGATCAGGAATATACTGCGCTTTGCGTCGGCAAGGTGAAATATACGAGAGAGTGGTTTGAAGATGAGCTGGAAAAGCTTGGATTTCATGTCTATCGGACGGAGACGAATTTTGTCTTTTTCCAGCCCAAGGGAATCCGTGCTGCAGACCTTACAGCAAAATTGAAAGCAAAGGGGATCCTGGTAAGGTATTATAACGAACCGAGATTGAATACTTTTGTAAGGATCACGATTGGTACGGAAATCGAGATGGAACATGTTCTTGTTGCAATCAGACAGATCATCGGCGTTTCGGATGCAGCGTGAGGGAAGTGCCATGAAAGATTTAAAGGAAACCTCGAGAATCTTGAATCTGACGAAAGATTTGGTTCGGATCAAGAGCATTAATGGAACCGATGGCGAAAAGGAGATCGGGCTTTTCTTAGAGAAACGTCTTAGAGAGATTCCTTATTTTAGAGAACATCCGGATCAGGTGATCAGTAAGGTGATCGATCAGGATCCACTGTCGAGACGGTCTGTATTTGCCTTGCTGAGGGGAAAGGGAGAATCCGGGAAGACGGTTATCCTTCATGGTCATACCGATACCGTCGGTTTGTCAGGTTATGGAAAATTATCAGATCTGGCTTGTGATCCGGATCGATTGATGGCAGAAATGAAGCGGCTGGACGAGCTTTCTATGCTGGATCTTACGGAAGAAGTAAGAAGAGACCTTTATTCTGGAGAATATCTATTTGGACGGGGAAGCAGTGATATGAAGAGCGGGGATGCGGTTTTTATCGTCCTGCTCGAGGAATTGGCGAAGTCGGATGCATTCCATGGAAACCTGCTTTTGATGCTGAATCCGGTGGAGGAAAACCTCCATACTGGTGTGATCGATTCTATAGATCTTCTTTTGGAAATTCGGGACAAATACAAGTTGGATTATATTCTGGCAATCAATAATGATTTTACCTGCCCTTTGTCATCCGAAGATGATTTCTTGCATCTCTATACCGGGGTTGGTGGGAAGATTCTGCCTGCCTTCTATATCCATGGCAGAGAAACGCATGTAGGACAGTGCTTTGAAGGTATGGATGCATCTCACATAGCGGCAGAAATTTTGGAAAAGATTCAGTTGTCACGAGACTTCTGTGATACGACAGGAAGTGAGATCACTTGTCCGCCGTCTGTTCTGAAACTGAAGGATCTAAAGAAATGGTATAACGTTCAGACAGCAGGAGAGGCTTTTGTTTATTTCAATTATTATGTACATGAGGAGTCCATGGATTCCATTACGAAAAAGCTGTTGAAGGCTGCAGAAGCTGCTTACGATGCGGTGGAAGATCATCTGAATTCAGAAGCCAGGTGGTATTTGGAGAAGAAGGGGGAATCCTTTTCCAACATTCATTATCAAAGACGGATTATGACCTATGATGGATTATATCAATATGCCAAGGAAAGATGTAGCCGTAAGGACATTGACTCTGCACTACAAAAGATCTGTGAAGAGGAAAAGGATCGTGGTACAGATTTAAGAGAGATCCCGATTGCTATGATACGTTTCCTCATAGAAACGGCCGGGATAACGGAACCGGCGGTCGTCTTATATTATGCGGCGCCTTATTGTCCTCACAATACTTTGAAGGAAAGTGACGCGGAGTTATTGCAGCTTTTAAGGGAATCTGCAATGTCTGTTGAGAATCAATTCGGAGTGAAATACAAGATCCATCCCTATTACCCAAGTCTCTCGGATAGCAGTTACTTAAAAATTGATGATGACGATGCATCCATTGCTGCCTTGAAAATGAACTTTCCGGCGATGGATCAATTATATCCTTTGCCGATAGATCAGATCAAAAGGCTTAATATACCGGCAATCAATCTTGGAACTTACGGAAAGGATGCGCATAAATGGACCGAACGTGTCAATGTTCCTTTGACCATGCAGGTTCTTCCGGAATTGGTCAGACAAGTGCTGAATAGGGTCCTTTCCACGGATGGGCGAGGAATGTTATGAGAAATGTTCTTTACTATAATATTGATGGCAATTTGTCCTATGAGAAGGAACTTCTGGAAAAATGGGGTGTGCATGATTTGAATCTGTGTGAGATCAAAGATCCTGACAGGGAGAGGGGGCTGGCGGCTTCGATCCGTAATACAAACGCTGAAGGACTGGTTGTGGCTTACGATCATGTGACGAAAGAGATCATGGAGTCCTGTCCAACCCTTATGATGATCAGTTTACAGAGTATCGGCTGTGACGCAATCGACATCGATGCAGCAAAACAATATGGTATTGCAGTGACCAATGTCCCGGGTTATTGTATGGAAGAAGTGGCAACACATACCATTGGTATGATCTTGGATCTGGCAAGAAGCATTACATTTTTGGACCGCACGGTTAGGGCAGGAAAATGGGATCCTATGCTGTCTTATCCTATGCACAGACTGTCGGGACAGTCTCTTGGCCTTGTATTTTTCGGGGAAATACCGAAACGAGTTGCACCGATTGCCAAGGCGTTGGGAATGCGGGTCCTGGTCTATGCGCCAACAAAAAGTGCAAATGAGCTGGGGCGATACGGCTGTGAGAAAGCAGAAACACTGGACCAGCTTTTACTTGAAAGTGACTTTATCTCTTTACATTGTCCGCTGATCGAGGGTTTGACCTATCATCTGTTGGGAGAGCGTGAGTTCTCACTTATGAAAAAAGATGCATGTCTTATCAATACGGCCAGAGGTTCTGTCGTTGATGAAAAAGCCTTGTATGATGCTTTGGTACATAAAAAGATCCGTGCTGCTGCAGTGGATGTGATCGAAGATGAAATCAATGACCAAAGTATTCTTTTTGGCCTGGATAACTGCATTATGACACCGCACTCAGCCTTCCTGTCAGAAGATTCCTATTACGAAGCAAAAAGGCGCTGCCTGGAGCACTTGGTAGAAGGTCTGTCCGCGAACAAGCCGCCCTTGTTAACATTGCAGGAAGGTTAGAATTGCCGGAACGGAACCTGTTTTGACCGATTTGAAATGCTTTGCTGTTTTATTCCACTTCATCATCCGGAAGTGGTTCAACAACAGTCCGATAAACCTTACGGAAGAAGGTCAGGGACAGGGTGAAGGAAACTCCTTCGGCAATCAGGAAACACCACCAGACATGGTTTACATTTCCGGTCAGGGAAAGAAGCCAGGCGGCAGGGATCAGGGCGACAAGCTGGCGTCCGAGGGATACCAAAAGAGAATAAAAGCTTTTGGAAAAGGCCTGGAAGATGGATCCCATGACAATGCCGCAGGCTGCGATCGGGAAATGCAGGGCAATGATTCGGAGGGCGATGATACCCATCCGTTTCATCTCTGCAGACGCGTTGAAAAGGGACAGGAGCGTTCCCGGGATCAATTCGAAGGTCAAGGTTCCGCAAAGCATAACGCAGACTGCCAGAATCAGGGCAAATTTCAGAGCCTTTTTGATCCGGCGCTTATGTCGGGCTCCGAGGTTGAAGGCCAGAACGGGGATCAGACCGTTATTCAATCCGAAAACCGGCATGAAGAAGAAACTTTGCAGCTTGAAATAGACTCCGAAGACGGCGGTTGCTGTAGAGGAAAAGGCAATCAGGATCAGATCCATGAGGTAGGTCATGACGGATCCGATGCTCATCATGAGGATCGAAGGGATGCCGACATAGTAGATTCGGCGGATGATCGAAAAATCGGGCTGAAAGATAGACTGGAGCGACAGATGGATTTCATGGTTTAAGCGGAGGTTCAAGGTAAGTCCGACCATGGAGGCGATGATCTGTCCGATGACGGTAGCGTAAGCTGCACCGGCAACGCCGAGTTTAGGAAAACCGACCAAACCGAAGATCATGATCGGATCCATGATGATATTGATAATGGCACCGGTCAACTGGGAAACCATGCTATAGAAGGTCTGACCGGTCGATTGCAGCAGACGCTCAAAAGTGATCTGGAGGAAGGAACCGAAGGACAAAGTCATGACGATGCCGAGATAGGCATCTCCATATTGAATAATGCTGGTATCACCGGTCTGACTTCGGATAAAGGAATTGGTGATCGTCAGGCCGAGAATAGCAAAGACCACATAACTTAACAGTGCGAGGAGAACAGCCGTATTGGCAGCCTTATCCGATCGCTTAAACTCTCTGGCGCCTAGAGCCTTGGACAAAAGAGCATTGACACCGACACCGGTTCCTGCAGCAACCGCGATCATCAGATTCTGCAAAGGGAAAGCCAGAGTGACGGCTGTCAGAGCATCTTCACTGATCTGTGCAACGAAAATCGAATCTACAATATTGTAAAGAGCCTGCACCAGCATGGAGATCATCATAGGAACGGACATATTCACGATCAGCTTCTGAATCGGCATAACGCCCATTTTATTTTCTTTGAAGGCTGTATTTCCTTTCTGTGTATCTCCCATGTGCTTTCAGGCTTCCTTTCTATCTGTTTCAAACGACAACCATGTAATTCTAGATGCTTTTCAATGAATCGTCAACAGGGGGATGCCTTTTGGATCTTACGAGGTGACTTTTGCTTGAATTTATGTAAAGATAGAAAAGTAGAATCAATCATAAGGTTGGGGAGAAAAATGGATAGAAAAATAGATAGAAAAATAGATGGCATTTCTGCTTTTCAACTGAAATTATTAGCTCTCATTACGATGGCATTGGATCATATCGGTGCGGTTATTCTGGAACACAGTCCATATCTTACAGATTTCACCCGTTTTGCATCTCCTGGGACTTCTACTGTCGGGAAAGTCGATGTCTTATGTCGAGGTATCGGCAGGTTGGCTTTCCCATTATTTTGCTTTCTTTTAGTAGAAGGGTTTCATTATACGAAGAATCGGATGAAATATGCCATACGGCTTTTGATTTTCGCCCTGGTTTCCGAGATCCCTTTTGATATGGCTTTTAATGGCAAATATCTCGAATGGGGTTATAATAATGTCGGTTTCACCCTGCTTTTGGGCTTTCTTTCCATTTGGATCCTGGATATGGTAGAAGAGAAAGCTCGTAGGAAATATGGGGATGATCGAAGGATATATGCCTGGTTCGCTTGTGCGATCGTACTGGTTCTCCTCATGGACTATGTTTTAGAGAAGAATCTGGTTCGAAGCGATTATGGAGTTGCCGGTGTTCTCGCTATCCTGATTTTATATCTCATGCCGGGTCAGAAGATGTTTGGCTATCTATTTTCTGTGCTCTGGCTTGGCTTGACCTGTGGGATGCTGGAATTTGTGGCACTTATCAATCTGATTCCCCTCTACTTCTATCATGGTTGGCAGGGAAGGAAGATGAAATACTTGTTCTACATTTTCTATCCGGCTCATCTTTTGATTCTTGCCGGGATCGGACATGGCTTGGGGTGGATCCAATGGTAAATGGCCTGAGTTAGAATAAAGGAGATCGAAATGACAAATCATACAATAGAACATGTATCCATATCAAGCGCAGGAAGTGTAGAAAAGAACGACTCAGAAATCTTAGCCAGAAGCCGGGAAATCAGAAATGACCCGGAAACCCATTATAATTGTGCCCAGGGTGTTTTCATTCCTTTTGCTGAAAAGAAGGGGATGCCTTTTGATGCAGCCAAAGCAATGACTGCCAATTTCGGTGGAGGTATGCGGGTCGGGGCGACCTGCGGCGCAATCACCGGCGGCCTTATGGCCTTGGGGCTTTATGGCGCAGATGATCCGAGAGATGCGGCTGAATTTGTCCGCCGCATGAAGGAAAAGCATGGGAACCGGATCGATTGCAGAGACCTCCTTCGTGAGGAGGTCCATTCGCCGGCCGAGAAGAAACCACATTGTGACAATATGGTCTATGAAGCGGTCGAAATCGTTGAAGACATGTTAAAAGAGAGAAATCTTAAGGCCTGACAGGCGGAAAGGAGAAACACTTGAAGATCACTTTGCCTCAGGCTTTTCTGAATCGGATGCAGGGCATGCTTGGGGAAGACTTTGATGCCTTCCTCTTGTCTTATGACAAGCCGCGCCATCCGGCCCTCCGGGTCAATCCCTTGAAGATCAGGCCCCAGGAATTTCAAGCTCTGGTTCCCTATCATCTTCGCCCCGTTCCCTGGGCACGCCCCAACGGTTTCTATTACAATCCCGAAGCACGACCGGGCAAAAGCCCCTATCATGAAGCCGGTTTATATTATATCCAGGAGCCGAGCGCTATGGCTGTTGCAGCACTTTCCGGCGTTCGGCCGGGGGAACGGGTCCTGGATCTCTGCGCGGCGCCGGGCGGGAAGTCTACCCAGCTGGCTGGGATGATGGGCGGAAAGGGACTTCTCATCTCCAATGAGATCCATCCGGAGAGAGCAAGGATTCTGTCTAGAAATATAGAGCGTCTCGGCATACGGAATGCCATCGTTACCAATGAAGCTCCGGAAGATCTGGCAAGGCATTTCCCGGCCTTTTTTGACCGGATCATTGTGGATGCCCCTTGCTCCGGTGAAGGAATGTTTCGAAAGGAAGAAGAGGCGATCCCGAACTGGAGCCCGGAGAATGTCGACCTGTGTGCCAGGCGTCAGGCCGGGATCCTGATAGAGGCAGACCGGATGCTTCGACCTGGAGGATACCTGGTCTATTCGACCTGTACCTTTGCGCCTTCAGAGAATGAGGGAAACATAAAGCGTTTCCTGGCTGAAAGGAAGGATTATGAAGAGGTAAACCTGCCGGAGGAATTAGGCCAAGACATGGAAACATATGGTTTTGCTGCCGGATCGGACGGGAAGAGTATTCGGCTCTGGCCGCACAGGCTGGATGGGGAAGGACACTTTCTTGCAATACTAAGAAAAAAGGGTTCGGATTTTGAAGATGCAGGAAGGACGGACCCTGTTTTAGAGGAAGAAAAGTTCAGAAAGAATAAAAAGAATAAGAACAAGAAAAATCGAGATGGGAAATCTTTTGGCCTCTTCGATCCGGAGGCTGGCAGGCTATGGAAGGAATTCTCTGAGGATGCCCTATGTTTCGAAGAGGAGGGACAGCTTCGACAATTCGGACAGGATCTCTATCTCTTGCCGGAGAATGTAAATCTGGATTCGATTAAGGTGATTCGGGCCGGTTTGCATTTGGGCATAGTGAAGAAAAATCGTTTTGAGCCGGATCATGCCTTGGCTCTGGCTTTGAATCAAAAGGAATTGCAGCATTGTCTGAATCTCAGAGCGGATTCCGAGGAGGTTTTCGCCTATCTCCGGGGAGAGAGCATCCCTTGTCAGGGTAAGGGATGGATGGCAGTTCTGGTGGACGGATATCCCTTGGGCTGGGGCAAGGCTTCCGGCGGGATCTTGAAGAATCATTATCCGAAGGGGCTCAGACTATCGCTATCCAAGTGATAAGTGAAAGTTTTATAAATTTTATTCTGAAATGATGTCCGGATGAGAGAAAAATGGTATAGTGACATCAGAAATTAATTGATGTCTGAAAGGAGACATGACTATGAAGAAGTATCAGTGTGAACCCTGTGGCTATATTTATGATCCTGAGCTTGGTGATCCGGATAATGGCGTTGCTCCGGGAACAGCTTTTGAAGATCTTCCGGACGATTGGGTTTGCCCGGTTTGCGGCGTAGGCAAGGATATGTTCGTTCCGGTTGAGGAGTAACAAAAAAAAGGACTGGCGGCTGCCAGTCCTTTTTTTATGAAATTTATTTGATGATTACAGCTGAATACCGGAAAAAGGTGCCAGTCTTTTTCTTAATATTGGTCCAATCAAGGAAACAATGACAATTTTTACAAGGTCAATTGCAATAAATGGAATAACACCGGTCGCTAGTGCTTGTGCAAAGGTCAGATGCATGGAGTAAGCCAGCCAAGCGGTGCCAAAGACATAGAGAACCCAGGTTGCAATTTCCATGATAAGAATGGAGAGAATTCGCTTCTGCCAGTGCTTTCGAAGGAAAAGTCCTGTGATCAGGATCATAGGAAGAAAACCGAGAATATAGCCGCCGGTCGGTCCGAGAAGCTTTGCCGGTCCACTTCCAAATCCGGAAAAGACCGGAAGACCGATCAGGCCAATCAAGAGATAGAGAAAATAAGCAACCACGCCGCTTTTCCATTCCAAGACATACATGGTAAGCAGTAATGCAAAGTTACCAAGAGAAATCGGAACCGGTCCGATGGGGATGGAAAGAGGACCAAGGATACAGATCACTGCAGTCATTAGCGCAGTGGTCGTCATTTTGCGAATCTTAAGATTCTGACGATCACCCTTGGCAAGTGAATCGGATACATTAGAATTCATTGTTGACATAAATAATCCTCCCTGGGCACATATTGTCACCCTGTATTCAATAAGACTAGCTCACAAACAAGCAATATTTTATAGAATGAAGATCATATTGTCAACTAAGTATTTTCCAGGCCTGCCTTCCAGGCTGCTGTGAGTCTTGGTAAGGTCCAGGCAGCATTGGCCGGGCTGGTGGAAGGAAGGCAGAGTGCGCTTCTTCCAGTGACAGGTTCGATATATTTCCGATATAATTTATCAGCTGTCTTTCCATTGGCAATGATGAGTTGAATTCGGCAGGTTTGCAGAATAGGACCAAGGTCATTTGGCTTCACATTTTTAATGCTTGCATCGGAGGATCCGGTGATCGTGCAGGATTTTATGACATCCCACAAGGCCAGGCCATTTCGAAGAAGGAATTCTTTTTTCTCTGGAATCGTTATAGGCAGAGTCTCTCCGTAGATCGAAGACAGAACCTTCCAGAAGCGGTTTTGGGGATGTCCGTAAAAGAAGGCAGTTTCTCTGGACTTGACGGAGGGAAAGGAACCAAGGATCAAGATATGAGAGTTTTGGTCATAGACCGGCTGGATTGGATGGAGAAGAGTTTGTTCTTGCATATTTTTACCTATGTCATTTACGATATTCCGTACTGGTCCAGGTCAACCCGACCATCTGTGACTTCAATTCCATCTGCTTCCAGGAGTTTCTTTTGCACATCTTGGCCGCCGAAGGCGAAGTGGCTGGCGAGTTCTCCTTTCGAGTTTACAACCCGGTAGCATGGAATATGGTCCGGATCCGGATTTTTATGGAGGGCATTCCCGACCGCTCTGGACATACGAGGGTTTCCGGCCATCTCTGCCACCTGGGCATAAGTTGCGACTTTTCCACGTGGGATTTTCTTTACAGCCTCATAGATCCGTCGGGTGGGTGTGTTGCAGAGCATCTCATAACTGTCCCGGATCAAACGCATTACCTGCTCCATAGCGATGCTGCCATCCAGGCGTACGGTGATCCAGTGTTCCTTATTCATGTGATAGGCAGGCGCAAATCCTTCGCTTTTCTCAAGGATATGGATGAAGTCAGGCTCTGCTTTGACATCCATAATGGGAATCAGATTCGAAGAGAGTAGGCCGATCTGATCCCCACGAACCAGCATGAAAACAGCAAACCATTTCCCGGACAAAGGTTCCTTAGCAGTGACATAGTCCGGATATTTCTGCCAGGGATGTTCTATGATGGCATGGTATTGGCTCTCTATCTGCTTTAGGATCAAGGATCGCATGAAAAGATCCCTATTCTGGGGTTGGTCTGTATTTGTCATGAAGAATGCTCCTTTTGAATCTTTATGATCAATTACAAAGATAGACCAAGGAATCGTCATTCGCAAGGGCCTCAAAGTGATATCTTTCTCCTGAATTTGTACTATAATAAAAAGTACTGGTGATAAAATCCAAGAGTTGATGATTGGGGGTATTTATGACTTACGAAGAAGTATTGAAAAATGCCAGGACCTGTAGTGGACCTTCCTGCAAGGCATGTCCTGTTTGTAATGGCAGGGCCTGTGGAAATCAGATGCCGGGTCCTGGGGCTAAGGGCTCCGGCGATGTTGCAATCAGAAATTATGAGGCCTGGCAGAAGATCCGGATCAACATGAATACGATCTGCGAAAATCGAGACGTGGATACGACCTTTGATTTCTTTGGTAAGAAACTTGCTTTGCCGATCATGGCCGGACCGGTTGGTGCAGTTCAGCTGCATTACGGGGATAAATATGACGATGTCGCTTATAATGACATCCTGGTTCCGGCGGCAGCTGATGAGGGCATTCTGGCCTTTACCGGTGATGGAACGAATCCAAAGGTCGTAGAAGCTGCCAGCGCTTCGATCAAAGCGAATGGGGGTATGGGGATCCCGACCATTAAGCCTTGGGATCCGAATACTTTGGAAGAGAAATTTGCTCTTGCAAAAGAGGCAGACCCTCTGGCGATTGCGATGGATGTCGATGCAGCCGGTCTTCCTTTTCTGCAGGGACTAACACCGCCGGCCGGTTCTAAGACCGTAGCTGAATTGAAAGAAGTGATCCGCATGGCAGAAAAGCCCTTTATTATTAAGGGAATTATGACCGTTCGTGGTGCGCTTGCTGCAAAGGAAGCCGGTGCCAGCGCAATTGTTGTTTCCAATCATGGCGGTCGTGTACAGGATCAGACCCCTTCCACAGCTGAAGTGCTCGAATCCATTAAGGATGCGGTCGGGGATTCCATGATGGTTCTGGTAGATGGCGGTATTCGAACCGGTGTAGATGTCTTCAAGGCACTGGCTCTAGGTGCAGATGCCGTTTTAATTGCCCGGCCCTTTGTGACTGCAGTTTATGGCGGTGGAGCGGAAGGTGTTCGGCTTCTGACGGAAAAGCTGAAGAATGAGCTGGTTTCCACGATGAAAATGTGTGGCGTACACAGTCTGTCGGAGATCAATCGTGACTGTCTCTTTATGCCGACAAGTCACTATGTAATGTTTTGATCCCGGCTTTCCCTGGAAATGAAATTTTAAAAATACTTTTTGGGTAGAAAAATAGGGCGTGTGATTTACACGCCCTGTTTTTCTCCTATTTTACTCCACCACTATGTTCACCGGTTTTACTCCGCCTCTATGATCACCGGTTCTCCATCCAGTGAGATTTCTCCATAATCGATTTCGACAGACTGGCCATTGGCTAAATTAGTGTAGATCCCGTTTGCCAGATGGAGATCAGAGGAAGGGTCTCCGACGTGAGCCAATGCAGGCTGACCCTTGGTGCTGAAGAATCCGATCAGGCGACGGCCTGGTTTTCCATTGATGGTTTTGGCATTTTCCTGATGGACAGCGACAAGCAGGTCCTTGGAAAGGATCTCAACATGGAAGCTTGCGTCTGTCAGAATGGGATTCTTCTTGAAAGCAGAAAGATGCAGCATCAGATCCTGGAGTTTTCTTAAATCTTCTTTGGCTTTCGTTTGATCGGAAGCTTTTTCTTCCAAAGTGTTATTGATCTTTCGGCAATCATCTTTGGGATCGGATCCCCATGGGATGAGATCCTTATCGAAGAGGGTCGGTGTGTGGCCGATCCCGGCTTCCTGCCCGTTATAGATCAGAGTCGTGCCTTTCAGGAAGTAAGTAAATGCAGTCCAATTTCGAAGCATCTTCGGATCGCGAAGAAGGAAAGCAGCCCGAAGTCGGTCGTGATTTTCCAGGAAACGAAGCTTGCAATAATTATCCGGATAGATATTTTCCTGGAGATTCAGGCGATCGACATAATCCGCCAGGCTGTTTTTTCCACTGAGGAAACCATCCAGGAGCCAGTAACTGTCATATTCATAGCAGAGATCAAAAGCCTGGTAGAGTTCGGAATCGGAAGCGCAATAGACTCCTCTGGACCGGTTGAACTCGATGAAATTCGGTTCGACGGATTCAGCCAGCCAGATGGCACCGGGGTGTACTTTTGAAACGGCCTGTCTGGCTTTTTTCCAAAATTCGACCGGAACCATGGGTGCCACATCACAGCGGAAACCGTCTACATGATAATCGCCTGCCCACATTTTTAAGGTTTCGATCTGGTAATCCCAGAGATCCGGATTGGAGTAATCCAGATCAATGACATCCCACCAGTCACCGACTTTGTTTCCGAAATCACCGTTTTCCTTGTGATAAAACCAGTCCGGATGTTCCTTGGAAAGCTTGCTGTCCCGGGAGGTATGATTGTATACGACATCAATAATGACTTTCATTCCCATTTCATGAATGGCATCGACCAAACGGCGGAAGTCTTCTTTTGTTCCGAACTCCGGATTCACATCACGATAATCCGAGATGGAATAGGGAGAACCCAGACTTCCCTTTCGGTTTACCTTTCCAATCGGATGGATGGGCATAAGCCAGACAATATCCGTTCCGAGAGACTTGATATGAGAGAGATCCTTCCGGACGCCATCGAAGGTGCCCTCTTTACTGTAATTTCGAATGAATACGGAATAGAGGATCTGATTTCGGAGAGATTTTGGTGTATCAATAGCCACGACAAGGCTCCTTTCTGCTAGTAATTCAAATCGGATATGCTACAATGATGATACCACAAGACGATTTCGAACCAAAGAGAAATCATGAGACGAAGACCCTTTCGAGGCTTTCGACTGGTCGGAATCGATAGAAATCCCAAATCATTGAATGATGTATGGAAACGAAAATTTAGTCTTGGAAACAGAAAAGTTCGAGGATAGTGAGCATGCGTGTAACCGATCATATTATGGAACTGGACAAGAAGGATCCCGGAGAGCGGGGGACCATTCGTAAGGATTTTGGGCGGCTGGTTTTTGTCCTCTTAGGAGCCCTCTTAATGGCCTTCAATATACGAACCTTTGTCCGGGCGGGAAATCTATACCCCGGCGGAGCAACCGGCCTGTCACTTTTAATTATCCGCCTTTTGAAGAAATTTGCCGGGATCAGCCTTCCTTATGCTCCGGTCAATATTATTTTAAATGCAATCCCGGTCTATATCGGTTTCCGTTTCATCGGAAAAAAGTTCACGGGCTTCTCTCTTGTCATGATCGTGGCGAACTCTCTTCTGGTGGATCTGATTCCGGCCCATGCCATCACCTATGATCCTCTTTTGATTGCCATTTTCGGCGGTATGATCAATGGCCTGGCCATCAGCTTGTGTCTGATGGTCGGGGCGACCAGCGGAGGAACCGATTTCATCTCGATCTACATTTCGAAGAAAACCGGAAAAGATGCTTTCAATATCATCCTTGGCATGAATGTCTGTATTCTGGCGATTGCCGGATTGAATTTCGGATGGGACAAGGCACTGTATTCGATCGTTTTCCAGTATTTCTCCACCCAGGTTTTGCATCTTCTCTATCGGAACTATCAGAAGGTCACAATGTTCATCGTCACGGATTATCCGGATGAGGTCAGTAAGATGATCTATGAGGTCTGCCGGCATGGTTCGACCAGGATTGAAGGAAAGGGCGGTTACAAGGGCAGCGACCGGACGGTGGTTTATTCCGTCATCGATGCACCGGAAAGTAACCGGGTCATCCAGGAGATCTATAAGATCGACCCCCATGCCTTTGTAAATTCGGTTCAGACGAAAGAACTGCGCGGAAACTTCTATTATAAGCAGATGGACTAGTCGAAACAGAGATCAGAGGTCCAGCACCAGGATCCGGTCGATTTTCGGATTCCACCGGCTCCGGTAGGCATAGGCTGCGGATTCAAAGCACAGGTAGAGTTTCCCCTGGTCGGCTGTGATCTGCTCCAGCATGGGCGGCAGGGTATAGCTTCGGTCCGGGACGCTGGACAGACGGATATAGTCCATGAAAGTTCCATAATTTTCAAATTCCATGAGACGGCTGTCGACCGGTCCGAAGGACTGGGAGAGAGCCGTTACTTTATTATTGACCGTAAATCCCTGGATACCTCCATTGATCAGTGTGATGCCGGAGGGAACAATGATCTTCTTGTTCAATTTCAAGACCTTTGAGACATCATTGGAATCGGAACGGATGTCACCGGACATTTCATCAATGGCAAAGGTCTGGACAGTCGATACACTGTCGCCTCCGGCCTTGAAATTTCCGATATAAAGCTTGCCGTCATGATAGTCGAGGAAGGAAGTCCGTTTCATGGAATAGATGGGCATGGAGTAGCGGAAAGCGATGGGCTCCGCCTTGTCATTCAGGGAATATTTTTCCAGCTGATCCATGGAAAAGGCGCTGACATAGGCCGTTTTCGTTTTCCTCATATAATCGCAGATCCAGATATTGCGGTGTATGGGATCGTAGGTGATGCCACCGACATGAGGCCTGTTTGGGAGAACGATCGTTTTCACATAGGTATGATAGGCCTTATTTAAAACATAGACCACGCTGTTATGCTTTCCGGAGCCGCAATAAGCGGAGATCAGAAGGTATTCGCCTGCCGGCGTGACACCCTGGGGCGTCATGGAAGTGCAGATGTCCGGATTCTTATTGTTCGAAAGCGTTTCCGTCGTCTTCAGGCCCGGAATGACATAGCTGGAACGAAGAATATGTTTCAGCATGACTTCGTCCGTAAAACCATAATTTCGCAGGATCTTCTTGATCTGTTCGTCGCTGTAAAGGGGATCGGTACTGGTGGAATCCTCGTCTGTCACCGGTTCGTGATATTTGGGATAGACATAGGCAAAATAGTATTCCAAACCGAGGATTAGAAGGATGACGAGGAAAATCGATCCGAAGCGAAGCAGACGTTTCCGTCGGACCGCCGGAGGTGTTTTCCGCTTTCTGTTTTTCAGGATCACAGCCAAAAGCCGGACTTTCCTTCCTGCAAAGATCCAGAAACGGTAGGGCAGGGACAGGGCCAGACTGATGAAAAGCCAGCCGGTCAGATGGAACTTTAAGACCGGGAAATTACGAAAGAGCAGGACCTCGGCGGCGATGAAGACGGCCGACAGGACTGCATTTCCGATAAAGTAGACCGGAATCGAGGTCTTCTCTCCCCGGATGAAATAGAGACCAATCTGTAGAAGAGCCAGGAAAAAGACCACGAGGACCAGGATCTCCAGAGCCAGAAGGACAAGTAAGATCCGGTTGATATCCCTGTCATCCATAAGATCGGACAGTTTCAGCGCATCCTTATCTCCGCTTAAACGAAGCAGGGTCTTTCGAAGATCCCCTGCACTGGTGAAAATTTCCTTAGGGCCGAAGGCACCGTCCGAGATCTCGTCCAGAGCCTTGTCTGCAACAGGCAGGTTGACGCCGGTGTTCCTGTAGATCAGTTTGGATATACTTCCGGTCAATTCCGTGGCATCCTGGAAGACACCGCCGTAAGCTGCAATGACGGGAGAGATGATCCAGGGACGAAGAAAAAGAAGCAGGGATAAAATGATCAGTAGGACCGGCAAGATGTGCTGCTGGAACAAATGCCGGATCTTTTTGGAAAATTTGTTGGTAGAAAATCGATTCTGTTTCATGAAATATATACTCGATAAATTTTAGGATACGAGAGATATTTTATCATGAAAGGCAAGTTCGTAAAACAGAGAAGTCCCATTTCGCTGACAAAGCAAAGGGTACTTTTGACACGGTAATCATTCAAATGATAAGATACGAAAAGAAGATACGAAGTAAAGAGAGATTCCATGAAATGTTTAATATTGTCTTACTCGAACCGGAGATTCCGGCAAATACAGGAAATATAGGGCGTACCTGCGTCGCAACCGACTGCCGCCTGCATCTGATCCGTCCGTTTGGATTCATTATCAATGATAAGATGCTGAAACGGTCCGGCCTGGATTATTGGCCAAGGCTGGATGTCAGTTACTACGATGACTGGGATGATTTCCTTACGAAAAATCCCGGAGCTGATCTATATTTCGCAACGACAAAAGGTCGTCATGTATATTCCGATGTGAAGTATCCGGAAGGCGCCTATATCGTATTCGGGAGAGAAAGCGGAGGGATCCCGGAGGAGATTTTGATGCAGCATCCCAAAAGGTGTGTGCGGATCCCCATGGCCGGCGAAGAGCGATCCTTGAATCTGTCCAACTCAGTTGCCATTGTGCTGTATGAAGCCCTGCGCCAGCATGATTTTTCGGGGCTTACCATGAAGGGGCAGCTTCATAACCATAAGTGGAAGCCGGAAGATATGTAGATTGTTGGAATGGACGATCTCTTATCTATCGTTCGGATTTCCGTCTCATTCCGTCGCCGGTTTATGATTTTACATAAACTTTACAAACAACCGATAATAGACTTCACATTCATTCTTTAAGATAACACCTGTAAGCGTAAGAAACTTACAGGTGTTTTTCGTTTGAATTACGAGGAGGAAAGAAATGAAAACATGTAGTTTCAAGTCTGTTGGCAAACGTTCTGCAGTGATCGGATTGACCGCACTTATGGCAGCATCTCTTCTGGCAGGATGCGGAAGCTCAAAAGCTGCTGATACGAATAAAGGCAGCTCGGACACCGGTTCGGCTGCGAAGACAGAAGCCAAGAACTTATCCGGTAATGTCTCCACCAACGGTTCCACTTCGATGGAAGAAGTCATCGGAGCCCTGTCGGAGTCCTTCATGCAGGAATATCCCAATGTAAAGGTCACCTATGATGCGACCGGTTCCGGTTCCGGCATTGAGGCAGTTTCCAACGGATCTTGCGATATCGGCCTGGCTTCCAGAGATCTGAAGGACGAGGAGAAGTCCAAGGGACTCGAGCAGACGACCATTGCTCTGGACGGTATCGCAATCATCGTAAATAAGGATAATCCGATGAAGGATATCTCCCTGGATCAGATTGCGCAGATCTATACCGGTCAGGCAACGGACTGGTCAAAGGTTGGCGGCGAAGCCGGTGAGATCGCAGCCATCGGCCGTGAAGCAGGCTCAGGTACCAGAGATGGTTTTGAGACTGTAACCCAGACTGCCGACAAGTGCAAGTATTCTCAGGAATTGACTTCAACCGGTGCAGTCATTGAAGCTGTTAAGAACAGTAAGAGTGCGATTGGTTATGCCTCCTTCTCTGCTGTTGAGAACAACAAGGATGTCAAGGTTCTGACCGTTGGCGGTGTAGAGTGTAATGAGAAGAACATCAAGGACGGAAGCTACAAGGTACAGCGTGATTTCAACCTGATCACAAAGAAAGATACCAAGCTTTCCGATACCGCTCAGGCTTTCTTCGATTTCGCAAAGTCCAAGGACGTAGAAAAGCTGATCACTAAGGCCGGTGCTGTTCCGACTGCAAAGTAAGAAAGAGACATATGACTTCGAGATGGACGGGTGAAATGTAGACCATTTCCTCGTCTATTTCTATAAGGAATGCTTTAAGTAAAAAGAATGGAAGAACTATGACAAGGAAAGACAACAAAAAAATATTGGAGAGGATTCCCCAGATCATTTTCCTGATTTGCGGACTCTGTGCCGTCACATTTGTTTTGGCGATCTCAGTATATCTGATTATTTCCGGAATTCCGGCCATTCGTGAGATTGGTCTGGTCAAATTCCTTTTTGGTAAGGTCTGGAAGTCCACCGCCAAGGTCAATCCCCAGTTCGGAATCCTGCCCTTTATTCTGACCTCGGTTTATGGAACAGCCGGAGCTGTAATCATTGGTGTTCCGGTTGGACTTATGACGGCAATCTATCTGTCGAAGATTGCACCGAGCGGACCGGCCAAGGTCATTCAGACGGCAGTTCAGCTCCTTGCCGGTATCCCTTCCGTTGTCTATGGTCTGGTTGGCATGATTGTTCTGGTTCCTCTGATTCAGAAAGCATTCAAGCTGTCGTCCGGCGCAACCCTCCTTGCAGCTATTATTGTACTGGCCATTATGATCCTACCCTCCATCATTAATGTGTCAGTGACAGCTTTGAATGCAGTTCCGAAGGAATATGAAGATGCATCTCTGGCACTCGGAGCTACGGAAACAGAAACCTATATGAAGGTTTCCGTTCATGCCGCAAGAAGCGGTATTGCAGCATCCATTGTGATGGGAGTCGGTCGTGCCATCGGAGAGGCCATGGCCATCATCATGGTTTCCGGAAATGTTGCGAATATGCCGGGTCTCTTAAAATCCGTTCGATTCATGACAACCGCGATTGCATCGGAGATGTCCTATGCTTCCTATGGTTCCCTTCAGCGAAACGCACTGTTCTCTATCGGATTGGTCCTCTTCTTATTTATTATGCTGATTAATGCAATTTTAAATCTTCTGATCCGAGGCAGGGAGGATACAGAATGATCATTCGGGACATTCGTGATAGAAGATACAAGAGGCTTTTTCGAAATAGAGGAAGGAGCTTGACATGACAAAAGTTGAAACAATCGATACAGGCAGCTGTATGAATTCCATTACCAGAGATTATGGGAAAAGGGTCAGCCGGAAAATCTGGAATCAGACCATTCGAGGGCTTCTCTATCTGTGTTCCTTTATTACCGTGGCACTCCTGTTCTTTCTTCTGGGTTACATTTTTTATCGGGGCATACCGCATCTGACCTGGAAACTGCTGAAATCGCAGACCAGCTATCTCAAAGGCACGATTGGTATTCTTCCGAATATTTTAAACACCATCTATATCATTGTCGTAGCCATGGTCATTGTCCTTCCCATCGGTGTCGGAGCTGCCATCTATCTCACGGAATATGCGAAGAACCGAAAGCTGGTTTCTCTGATCGAATTCGCAACCGAGATCCTGACCGGAATTCCATCCATTATTTTCGGTCTGGTCGGTATGCTGCTTTTCACCCAGCTCATGGGATTGCAGCAAGGTATTCTGGCCGGAGGTCTGACTCTGGTGATGATGGTTCTCCCGACCATTATCCGAACCACACAGGAGAGCCTGAAGACGGTTCCCGCAAGCTATCGGGAAGGGTCTCTGGCACTCGGCGCAGGCAAGTGGTACATGATAAGGACTGTGGTTCTTCCCAATTCCATCGACGGAATCGTGACCGGCTGCATCCTGGCCATCGGAAGAATTGTCGGTGAGTCGGCAGCCCTTCTCTTTACCGCCGGCTTCGGACTGGTTCTGAATGGATTTTTCCGGGCCTTAACCTCCTCATCCGCAACCCTTACGGTTGCACTCTATGTCTACGCCAGTGAACGGGGTAAGACAGATGTCGCCTTTGCCATCGCAGTGATCCTGATCCTTTTGACACTGTTTATCAACTTCCTGGCGGATTTTGCCGGAAAGAAACTTCGAAAGTGATTCGAATTCCGGCGGAAATATAGACCAAATCGGTATGCAGGAAAGAAAGGCACGAATAGCAAGGAAAGAATTATGAAGTATGCAATTGAAGCAAACAAATTGAATCTCTGGTACGGCGATCACCATGCATTGAAGGATGTATCGATCCAGATCCCGGAGAAGCAGATCACTGCCTTAATTGGACCTTCCGGATGCGGAAAGTCGACCTTCCTTAAGACCTTGAATCGGATGAATGATCTGGTGGATCATGTGAAAATCACCGGAGAGGTTAAGTATGAAGGACAGAATATCTATGATAAAGCAGTGGATGTGACGCTCCTTCGGAAGCGCATTGGCATGGTTTTCCAGAAAGCCAATCCATTTCCTATGAGTATTTACGATAATATCGCCTATGGTCCGAGGATCCACGGCATTCATTCGAAGATCAAGCTGGATGAGATCGTAGAGAAGTCCCTTCGCGGGGCTGCCATCTGGGATGAAGTGAAGGATCGGCTGAAAACAAGCGCTCTCGGCATGTCAGGTGGTCAGCAGCAGAGACTCTGTATTGCAAGGGCTTTGGCTGTAGAACCGGATATTCTTCTGATGGATGAATCGACCTCAGCCCTGGATCCGATTTCTACCGGAAAGATCGAGGAACTCTGTCTGGAACTGAAAAAGAAGTATACGGTCATTATGGTAACCCATAATATGCAGCAGGCGGTCCGTATTTCAGACTACTGTGCATTCTTTCTTCTGGGTGAAATGGTGGAATTCGGAAAGAGTGAGACCATCTTCTCGATGCCCAAGGATAAGAGAACCGAAGATTACATTACAGGGAGGTTTGGCTAATGCGTTCTGTTTTCGACGAGCAGCTTGAGGAAATGAATCAGGAGCTGACAAAACTGGGTATGATGTGTGAATATGCGATCCGAAAGGCTTGTGTATCTCTTCTTCAGCATGATCTTATGATGGCGAAGGAAGTGCCGGACCTGGTGGAGCAGATCAATGAAGAGGATCGTAAGATCGAGAATCTGTGTCTCCGCCTCCTTCTTCGTCAGCAACCGGTTGCCAGGGATCTTCGGAGAATCTCTTCGGCATTGAAAATGATTACCGATATGAGAAGAATTGGTGTTCAGGCAGCAGATATTGCAGAGATTGTTACTATGGACACCATCCGTCAGGTAGACGATAATGTAGGTATGCATGAAATGGCGGAAAACGTGATGGGAATGGTCTCGAAGAGCATGGATGCTTTCGTCCATCAGGATGCAAATCTGGCAAGAAGGGTGATTGCATCCGATGATAAGGTCGATTTGTGTTTTGATCATGTCCGGGAAGCTCTGATTACGGAAATTCAAAATATGAATGAGAAGGTGGATCCGAGTCAGCATAAAGCCTATGGAACCAGTATCTTAGATCTGCTTATGATTGCCAAATATCTGGAGAGGATCGGTGATCACGCAGTACGAATTGCAGGCTGGGTTACATTTGCCATCACGGGAACAAGAGAAGATAAAAAGGAGTCAGACGAATGATATTCTGTGTGGAGGATGATGTCAGCAGCAGAGAACTTATGGTATATACCCTGAAAACGGCTGGCTATCAGGCCAGAGGCTTTGCAAATGCCAAGGAGTTTTGGGAAGCCATGAAGGATACGATACCGGAACTTATCATTCTGGATATCATGATGCCGGGTGAAGACGGGATCTCAGTCTTAAAAAAGCTTCGTTCCTTCGTAACGACAGAGGATATCCCTGTTATTATGGCAACAGCCAAGGGCACGGAATATGATAAGGTCATCGGGCTGGATCTGGGCGCAGATGATTACCTGGCTAAGCCTTTTGGCATGATGGAGATGATTTCCAGGGTCAAAGCAGTCCTGAGACGGTCTAAGAAGGCAACGGCTCATCAATCCCTTTTAACAATCGGCTCTATTCAAATGAATACCGTTGAGCATACGGTTCGAGTAGATGGGGAGGAAGTGGAACTGACCTTAAAAGAGTATGATCTTCTCCACCTTTTCATGACGAATCCGGGCAAGGCCTTTTCCAGAGAAATGCTCCTTACCATTGTATGGAATGAAGATTTTCAGGGAGAGTCCCGGACGGTCGATGTCCATATCGGAACCCTCCGCACCAAGCTTTCTGATGCCGGGAGTATGATTAAAACGGTGCGGGGAATCGGTTACAGAATGGAGGTGCCGCGTGAGTCGTAAGATTTTTCGATCCATTTTCTGGACTTCGATTCTGGTCCTTTTGATCACAATCGGACTGATCTTCGGAATTCTTTATGATTATATGGGAAATATCTCCCATCGCCAGCTTCTTTCTCAATTGGATCTGTCAGCCCAGGGAGTCGAGGATTCGGGCATAGATTATCTGGAACAGGTCAAGAAAGATGATTTGAGACTGACCTGGATTGATTCAGATGGTACTGTTCTCTATGACTCCGCATCGGATCCGAAAACCATGCCCAATCATAAAAATCGGGCAGAAGTAAAAGAAGCGATGAACTCGGTATCCGGTTATGGAGAAAGCACCCGTTATTCCAAGACTTTAACAGAACGGATGCTTTATGCAGCCAAACGAATCAGTGATGGAACTGTTTTACGAGTTTCCCTGACGCAGAATTCTGTTCTGACTCTGCTTCTCGGTATGCTGCAGCCGGTGGTTATCATTTTGATCCTTCTTGCAATCTTTTCTCTCTTCCTTTCCAGCCGGCTGGCAAAGAAGATCGTAGAACCCCTGAATGAGTTGGATCTGGATCATCCTCTGGAAAATGAGAAATATGATGAATTGTCGCCGCTTCTTCGGCGGATCGCCGGCCAGCAGGCAGAGATCCGGGATAAAGAGACAGACCTTTTGCAGAAGCAGAGAGAGTTGGATACCATTCTTTCGAATATGAGTGAGGGGATGATCATCCTCCGCCGGGACGGCCAGATCGTAAGCTTAAACCAGGCAGCCGGAAAAATCCTGGATATCCGGGATGCCGTGCCGGGAGAGATGGTTGATTCGACGAATCTGACAAATCTGAAGGAAGGAAAAAATAAGACGAATGGAACTTCCTTTCAGGCCCATAAGGGCGAAAATTTCCTGACCATCTGCCGGAACCTGGATCTGATCAACCTCATCGAGTCGGCCATAGAAGGCCGGGAAGCAGAGCGGCTTCTCACCATTCACGAGAGAAATTATCAGATCAATGCTGCACCGATCACGAGGGAAGGTGACTCTCAAGTCATTGGACTGGCTGTTATGATGAATGATGTGACAGATCGGGAAATGGCAGAGTCCATGCGCCGGGAATTTACAGCCAATGTATCACATGAATTGAAGACTCCCTTGCATGCGATTTCCGGTTATGCGGAACTCATGATGAACCGGATGATACAGGACAATGATCTGCCCGAGTGTGCAGGACGGATCTATCAGGAATCGCAGCGGATGATCCGTCTGGTACAGGATATCATCAGTCTCTCACATCTGGATGAAGGTGCAGGTGATATTGACTGGGAAGAGGTCGACCTCTATGAGCTGTCCAAAACTTCTGTGGAGCAATTTCTGGATGAAGCGGCAAAGAAGGGAATCGGTCTGCATTTGTCGGGAGAAAAGGCCCTGCTTCACGGAAAGAAGCCCCTCCTTCAGACGATGATTTCCAACCTGGTTGACAATGCCATTAAGTACACCCAGGAGGGTGGCAAGGTCCATGTTGAGGTAAAGGCTCACGATCAGGATGTGATCCTTACGGTTTCGGATAATGGAATTGGGATTCCCGAGGCGGATCAGAAGAGGATCTTCGAGCGTTTTTATCGGGTCGATAAGAGTCATTCGAAGGAGATCGGCGGGACCGGATTGGGACTCTCCATTGTAAAACATGCGGTCATGATCCATGGCGGAAGCATTGATGTTGAAAGTCAGCCGGGACAGGGATCGAAATTTATTGTCCGGCTGCCGAAGAATGAAGCGGTCTAGTCATTCTGCAAGCTTGGAATGGCCTTCGTTTTCATCGGTATCTGACAAGATGAAATGAGTGTCAAAAGGTACTTTTGACACTCATTTCGTTATATCGATTTTTTCTAGATAGGCCATTTTCCGGCTGGAAATGCCAGGCAAAGGAAAACAAAGGCAAAGGGCAGCAACAGGCAAAAAAGAAAGGAAATTTGAAAAGTACTAGAAAAAAAGGTATATTAAATTTTAGTTATATTAAATTTAATCATATAGCATAAGAACGGTTTTAGAAAAACCAGTTCATTCAATCGTTTCGAATAATTATTTCTATAAAATAAAGACACAACGCCAAAACAGGAAAAGTCATTTCAGAAAGGAAAAACATGTCTACCATAAGGGATCTGAAAATCGGGCAAGCTGCCACGGTTGCAGCAGTTGGTGGCGAGGGAGCCTTGCGACAGCATTTTCTGGATATGGGTGTCATACCCGGAGTTCCGGTACAATTGATCAAGTATGCACCGATGGGTGATCCGATTGAGTTAAAGGTCCAGAGCTATGAGCTGACCCTTCGCTTAGATGATGCAGCGAAAATTGAAGTCCGGGATGTCCATGATCCCAGCGAAGCTGCCCGGTCCCTGGCCGGGATCTCCTCCCTGCCGAACACGGCCAATCGAGACGAATTCATTGACCATCCGGGACTTGGCGAGGGCGGCCTCTTCCATGATAAGAAAACGGAACACCCGCTTCCGGAGGGAACGGTCATGACATTCGCTCTGGCAGGAAACCAGAATTCCGGAAAGACCACCTTATTTAACCAGCTGACAGGTTCCAATCAGCATGTCGGAAATTTCCCCGGTGTTACAGTCGATCGGAAAGACGGTGTGATCCGCGGTCATAAGGATACCCTGGTCACGGACCTTCCGGGAATTTACTCCATGTCGCCTTATACAAGCGAGGAAGTCGTATCCAGGCAGTTCATTCTGGATGAAAAACCGAAAGGCATTATTAATATTGTTGACGCGACAAATATAGAGCGAAATCTTTATTTGACCCTTCAACTTCTGACTCTGAATATTCCGATGGTCGTTGCCCTCAATATGATGGACGAAGTTCAGGCCAACGGAGGTTCCGTCAATATCAATAAGATGGAGCAGCTCTTGGGCGTACCGGTCATTCCCATCTCAGCTGCGAAGAACGAAGGAATCGACGAACTGGTCAGCCATGCCATCCACGTAACGAAATATCAGGAGAAACCGCTTCGTCAGGATTTCTGCGACCCGGATGAGAAAAACGGAGCAGTCCACCGGTCGATTCATGCAATTATGCATCTGATCGAAGATCATGCAAATGAGACCGAAATCCCGATCCGATTTGCAGCCACGAAACTGATCGAAGGCGACAAGACGGTCATCGATCTCTTGAAATTGGATGAAAATGAGAAGGAGACGGTCGAACATATCGTAAGACAGATGGAGAAGGAGAGTGGCTTAGACCGCTCGGCTGCCATAGCCGATATGCGCTTTCACTTCATTGAAAAAGTGGTAGCATCCTCCGTTGTGAAACCAAAAAAGAGTAAAGAGCAGACCAGAAGCAGTAAGATCGACAAAGTGCTGACCGGAAAGTATACCGCGATTCCGATGTTTGTTCTGATCATGGCCCTGATTTTCTATCTGACCTTTAACGTGATCGGCGGAACCCTTCAAAACCTGCTGGACAGTGGAATCACATCCTTAAGTCATGCGGCGGAAAATGCGATGAATGCTGCCGGAGTGAATCCGGTATTGAACTCCCTTGTCGTAAATGGGATCTTCAACGGCGTAGGTTCCGTGCTTTCCTTCCTGCCCATTATTGTGACTCTTTTCTTCTTTTTGTCCTTGCTCGAAGACTCGGGTTATATGGCCCGGATTGCCTTCGTCATGGATAAGATCTTAAGAAAATTAGGGCTTTCCGGCAGAAGTATTGTGCCCATGCTGATTGGTTTCGGATGCTCGGTTCCTGCTGTCATGTCCAGCCGGACCCTGCCGTCAGAAAGAGATCGGAAATTGACGGTGATCCTGATTCCTTTCATGAGCTGCTCGGCAAAGCTTCCGATTTATTCTTTCTTTATCTCGGCATTCTTTCCCGGTAAAGGAGCTCTTGTCATGCTGCTTTTGTATTTTACCGGTATTTTTGTCGGCATTCTGACCGCAGTAATCTCTAAAAACACAGTATTTAAGGGGAAAGCCGTTCCCTTCGTTATGGAGCTTCCGACTTATCGCATGCCGCGCCCGAAGAATGTCGGACAGCTGCTTTGGGAAAAGTCCAGGGACTTTATTCAAAGGGCTTTTACCGTTATTTTCCTGGCATCGATCGTGATCTGGTTTTTCCAGACCTTCTCCCCGTCCTTTGCTATGGTCCATGATTCGTCACAAAGCATGCTTGCCGTCTTTGCAGGTGCCATCGCTCCGATTTTCAAACCGCTGGGATTTGGCGACTGGAGAATGGTCACTGCCCTGATCTCCGGCTTCCTTGCCAAAGAGAGTGTGGTATCCACTTTAGGTATTCTCTTTGGAAGCGTAGCTGCTTTACAGAAGGTTTTGACTCCGGCAACGGCAGCATCCTTCCTGGTATTCTGCCTTCTCTATACGCCCTGTGTTGCAGCCATTGCTTCCATTCGGCGGGAACTTGGCCGGAAATGGGCTTTGCAGATCGTTTTGTTCCAGTGCCTTATCGCCTGGGTCTTGGCATTTCTTGTCCATGTCGTGACTTTATGGATCTAATGCGAAGCTTTTCGTCTGTAGGCCAGACCAAGAGGAATTTTAAGATAAGATAGGATATGATTTTTCTATGGTATAATTGAATCCGGACCGACATTTTCAGATTTTTGAAAACGGTCCGCAAATATTAGAAAGAAACGCAAATATTAGAAAGAAATAAGAGGGGTAGTACAATGGAAGAAATATTTCACGGAAAGAAACTGGGGTTTGGATTGATGCGGCTGCCGCTCCTTGACCCGAAAGATGACAAAACGATCGATATCGAACAGGTGAAAAAAATGGTCGACATTTTTCTGGAAAAGGGTTTCACCTATTTTGATACGGCCTGGATGTATCACAGCTTTGAGAGTGAGAATGCAATTAAAAAAGCTTTGGTAGAGCGGGTGCCTCGGGATCGCTATACCCTGACCACTAAGCTCCATGCCGGATTCTTCAATACCAAAGAAGAGCGGGACAAGGTGTTTGATGAACAACGGAGGAAAACCGGCGTCAGCTACTTCGATTATTATTTGATCCATGATATCGAGCGGGAAAATATTCAGAAATACGAAGATCTCGATGTTTTCCAGTGGATCCAGGACAAGAAGAAGGCTGGCCTTGTTCGTCATATCGGTTTCTCCTTCCATGCGGATGCCGAACTTCTGGATGAGATCCTGACAAAGCATCCGGAGATGGAATTCGTTCAGCTTCAGATCAATTATCTCGACTGGGAGTCCGAGAAGATCCAGTCCCGAAAGAATTATGAAGTTTGTGTCAAGCACAATAAACCGGTGATTGTCATGGAACCGGTCAAGGGCGGAACTCTGGCGAAAGTCCCCGCGGAAGCAGAGACCATGCTTCGGAATCTGGATCCCAAGATGTCCATTCCCTCCTGGGCCATCCGTTTTGCAGCCAGCCTTCCCAATGTGAAGATGGTTCTTTCCGGTATGTCAAATATAGACCAGCTCGAAGACAACACTTCCTTTATGGAGGATTTCAAGCCCTTGAACGAGTTGGAACTGACCACCGTTCATGCGGTAGCGGATGTTATCAATTCCGGTATCACAATCCCTTGCACGGCCTGTCATTACTGCACACCGGGATGTCCGATGAATATCACCATTCCGGAATTCTTCTCTGTATACAATCAGGAGAAGCGGGAGGGTTCCGACCATGCAGCCGATCTCAAGCGCTATCAGGAGCTTTCCAAGAACGGAAATCCTGCATCCGCCTGCATTGCCTGCGGCCAGTGCGAAGGCATCTGCCCGCAGCATCTGCCGATCATCGACAACCTGAGGGAGATTGCGGAAAGGTTCGAGTAATATCATAATTTCTCAGGAATTTGCAACAGTCGACATCACCAGCTTTTTATTTAAAAAGTAAAAAGCCCACGAATCGTGGAATGTTCTTAGGAGGTGCGAGCCATGGGAAATGACGGAAAGAAAAACGATACGGAATTTGAAAAGAAGCTCTTTGAGAAATACCGCTTCGACGGAAGCCGGAAATTCTCAATCAAGGATTCATCCACCAATGAGACCAGTCTCTGTCCGGATAAGGAGCAGGCACTGAAGAAAATGGCGGAAAATGATGCTGTCATGGATAATCTCCAGGCAAAGCTCTATGCTGCGAAAAAAGAAGGCGTGATCTTCCTTTTCCAGGCAATGGATGCGGCTGGAAAAGACGGAACCATCCGTTCGGTTCTGACCTGCCTGAGTCCGCACGGAGTTCATGAGGCAGCATTTAAGGCTCCGTCCTCGGAGGACCTGGCCCATGATTTCCTCTGGCGGATCGAACAGCAGGTTCCGGCCAAGGGCGAAATCGCCATCTTCAATAGATCCCAGTATGAAGACGTCCTGATCGCAAAGGTCAAGAAGCTCTATCTTTCTCAGGCCCATGCTGACCGATTGAATCCGGACGAGATCCTGAAGAACCGTTATAAGGATATCTGCCATTACGAAGAATATCTCTACCATAACAGTATCCGTACCGTGAAGATTTTCCTGCATGTCTCAAAGGAAGAGCAGGCACGGCGTTTCCTGTCCCGGATCGAGGAGCCGAAGAAAAACTGGAAGTTCTCCGAAAGCGACTGGGAAGAGCGGGGCTACTGGGATGCCTATCAGGAGGCCTTCGAGGATGCCATCAATGAAACCGCGACAAAGGATGCGCCCTGGTTTGTCATTCCGGCCGACCATAAATGGTATATGCGCTATCTGGTCAGTGAAATCATCCGAAAGACCCTGGAAGACATGGATCCCCATTATCCTGAGGTCACGAAGGAAAGGCTGGAGAAATTCGAGACTTTGAAGAAACAAATCGAGAAAGAACTGTAGGCAGGACGGATTGCTTGTAGGCAAGGACGGAATGCAACTGCCTTGCTGACTCGGATCTTACTTTATAGAAATGGACATAAAAGGGACAATCAGCTATGAAATTCATCTCATGGAATATCGACTCTCTGAATGCGGCATTGACATCGGATTCGCCACGGGCGGAGCTGTCGAGAAATGTACTTCGAACGATCGCTTTGGAAGATCCGGATGTAATCGCAATTCAGGAAACCAAGCTTCCGGCAACCGGTCCCAATAAGAAACATAAGGCGGCGCTGGAGGAATTTTTCCCTGGATATCAGGTGGAATGGGTTTCATCGGTTGCGCCGGCAAGAAAAAGCTATGCCGGAACCATGATTCTTTATAAGGAAGATCTGACCGGAACCATGTCTCAGCCAAAGCTGGGTGCACCGGATACCATGGATGCTGAGGGACGGATCTTAACCATCGATTTCGGCGGTTTTTATTTCGTCAATGTGTATACACCGAATGCAGGCGGCGAACTCAAACGGCTGCCGGATCGTCAGGTCTGGGATAAGCTTTATGCAGATTATCTGTCATCCCTGGATCAGGAAAAACCGGTCATTGCCTGCGGTGATTTCAACTGTGCCCATGAGGAAATCGACCTAGCACATCCGGAAAACAATCATTTTTCAGCAGGTTTTACCGATGAGGAACGGGAAGGCTTCACGAATCTCTTGAATCACGGCTTCGTCGACAGTTTCCGTTATCTGCATGGAAATGTACCTTCGGTATATTCCTGGTGGGCTCAGCGGATCAAAACATCAAAGATCAACAACTCCGGATGGAGAATCGATTATTTCCTGGTCAGCGACCGGATCAAGGATCAGATTAAGCGGTCGGAAATGCTGGATTCCGGCCCCAGACAGGACCATACGCCATTAGTTTTGGAGATGGAAATATAGACCGGGATATTTTCCTTTTTTCCTCCCCGAAAATAATACCAACATTTCACACAAAATGAGGAAGGAATATAGAGAATTAGAGGATCACGGGCATATGACATTTTACCGAAAAATCGATATTTTTCCGATAAATAGATCAATATCCTACTACTGAAAAAGGCACCTGCTGCATTTCTTGCAACAGATGCCTTTCTATTTTTTCTATCTCTTCAGAAGTATCGTCCCGGAAATTCAGGAAACGTAAATCATATGACTTCTTCTTTTCAGCCAATCAAATATAACCCCAATCAGCAGTGACTACCGCTGCAGGGTTTTACAGCAGAATCGTTATTGACCAGACTTCCGTCCATAAACTGCTGAACTGCGTCATCCGCATTCCCCTTGAATCCGGAGAAAGTCTGAATGCCGGCTTCGTTTGCCATAGGTACGATCTGAGGCCCCTGGCCGTCTGCAATAATGACATTGACATTCTCATTGATCAGACCGTTCAGCTTATCCGGACCATGGCCCTCCGGAATCGTTACATAATGGGAACTCTGGATTTTATGATCTTCTACGTCGAAAATCTTAAAACGCTCAGCATGGCCGAAATGCCAAAAAGTGTTTTCGTCTTCGTTATTGATTGCAACTGCTACTCTAGTCATAGTAGTCTTCTCCTTTCTGGTTCTCTATAAAACTGAAACCAGTCTATCATATGAATTTCAAATTGTTCGTTTGAAATCCAACGGAATGAAAGCTTGACATCAAATAATATACTATGCAAAAAAATTTTTTCGTTGCTTAATGTAAATATTGTAAATTGTAAATATTGTAAATAAAAATCAATTCAGTTACAATAATTATCGTTTTGTACCAATGGTCTCAGAGATTCGAAATCCTCCGGAATTTGAGGGGTCTCTGAGGCTTTCCTTTTTATGGATCAACAAGGAGCACGCAATGCACTACACCAAACCTTCCTATTATGATAAATTCCGCTGTACGGCTGGCGACTGTCCTGATACCTGCTGCCAGGGCTGGCAGATCATCATTGATGATATAGCGATTGAGAAATATAAGGCTGATCCGGTCCTTTGGAACTATGTCAAAGATTCCATCGACTGGCAGGCGAGTGAGGAAGGCCCTACTTATAAGTTAAAAGATAAAAAATGCATGCATTTGACTTCTGACGGACTCTGCGAAATGCAGGTCAAATATGGATTCGACAGCCTCTGTCAGGTCTGTCAGAAATTCCCGCGTCATGTAGAGGAGTTCGATGGAGAACGCGAACTTTCGATTGACTTATCCTGCCCGGAGGGAGCCCGCATGGTTTTAGAGGATACAGACGGAAGTTTCATAAGCTATGATGACGATCTCGAGGAAAATGAAGATTACGAAGACTTCGACTACTTCCTCTACACCGAATTGTATGATGCCAGAGAAAAACTGTTCTCTATGATCTCCGGTGAAGGGAATATTGAGAAACTGATGCAGGCCATGCTTTCTCTTGGCCGAATCTGGCAGGATTGTTTGGATCATGATCGTGTCTATGAGATCAATGAAGACCATGCCTTAACAGAAGACAAGTCTCTCTTCTCCTGGCAGGAAGAAAAAAGACTCTTCTCCAAGCTTTATAATCTGGAACTTCTGCGTTCGGAATGGATCGAAACCGTTGACCGGACTTACAAGACCATTTTTGCATCGGAGGAAAATTACCGGAAGGCATGTCTGGAACTGGAAAAGTATGATTCGTTTGTTCGCCGCGTCTTACGCTATATGATCTATGTCTATTTCGACGGCGCGGTTTATGATGATAAGATCTACGCAAAACTGGCCTTCTCTGTCTACTGCGTCAGATGGACCTTTTTTGTCTTCTTTTCGGATCAGGGTAATGGAAGCGACTTCCTTTCAGCACAGGAAAAGGAGCCGGATATGGAGGCACTGATCCGTGCGGTCTACATTTTCTCCCGGGAAGTAGAACACTCGGACCTCAATATCTCCATACTGGAAGACTGGCTGTAAAATACCTAGTGAATCGATTGGTTCTTCCGCCGCTTCAAATACCAATTCAAAAGCCAGGTAGCCAGCCAACCACAGAAGATGCCGAGAAGGCATCCTACGAGGACGTCGCTCGGATAGTGGACGCCGACATAGAGTCTTGAGAAGGCAATCAAAGCAGGCAGAAGGAAAAGGAGCAGGCCTTTTTTCTTCCTGGGCTTATCCAGACAGCAATAGATGGCGGTTGTCCAGGCAAAGGCGGATGAGGAATGACCGGATGGGAAAGAGCTTGTGCGTTCCGGAGCAATCAGTCGTTGTAGATCAGAGAAACTTAAGTAGGGTCTCTGGCGTTGTACGATATGTTTGATGAAACCCTCTCCGATGACTGCAGCGAGAATGATTGCAAGAAGGCCTGCCATGCCCATCTTCCGTGTCTTCTTTGGAATAAGTAGAATCAGGCAGACGGCAATGCCAAACCATCCCATGTTTCCGAGAGAGGTAATGGCCTTAAAAATTGGTGTCAGCACATCCGATCGCAGATGTTCCTGGATAAATAATAAAATTTGATAATCGATTTGTGTCATTTAGCATTTCCCCCTTTTTAATTGATTTTCTCCTGCCTGGGCCATGGTCTATATTTGCCTTGGCTAAAGCAGCATTACTTTTGATTATCCGAGTGCCACATCCAATATCATCATCAGGGTAAATCCAAAGGAAAAAGCGAGGACGCCGATATGCGAATGTTCGCCTTCCATCATCTCAGGGATCAATTCCTCGACAACAACATAGAGCATGGCTCCTGCTGCAAAACTCAGGAAATACGGCATCAAGGGGACAATGGCGCCGGCCAGAAGAATGGTCAGAATGGCGCCAAGCGGTTCTACAGCGCCGGACAGGACACCGCCGATGAAGGATTTCATCTTCGCTTCTCCTTTTGCATGCAAGGGCATGGAAATAATGGCACCCTCCGGGAAGTTCTGAATCGCAATTCCCAAAGCGAGGGTCAGGGCCGCAGAAGCCGTGATATCGGAAGTCTTCGCAAGTAAGCCTGCATACACAGCACCGACAGCCATACCTTCCGGGATGTTATGGATGGTGACTGCCAGAAGGAGAAGGGTCGTCTCGGAAAGTTTTGATTCCGGTCCTTCTGCATGCTCTGCGAAACGATGCAGATGAGGTGTGATGTGATCGATCAAAAGCAGAAACAAAATACCGACCCAGAAACCAATGACCGCGGGGACAAAGGAAAACCGTCCCATTTTTTTGGTTTGATCCAAAGCCGGAATCAGCAGGCTCCATACAGATGCTGCTGTCATGACACCGGCTGCGAAACCGGTCATAAAACGTTGTAGATTTTCTTTTAATTCGTTCTTAAGGAAGAGGACTGTGGCAGCTCCAAGCGTCGTTCCTAAAAAGGGAATCAGAATTCCCGGCCATACGATTTGCATTTACAGCCTCCTTATTCTATCTGTCATAAAAACATGTACCACATGCTTGATTCTTGATGATACCGGATTGTTGAATTATATCTTTTCCGGCAATTCTTTGCAACCGGCCTGGCAAATGTACATTATAAAGTAAGCGAAAAAAATATCCTCTCACTTAACCCTACGGAACTCCCCCTAATCTATAAGGACGAAAAATTATTTTTCGCCCATAAAAATACAGCAGGTAAAGAACCTGCTGCATCACATATCTATATTATTTAGAAAATATCTAATTCTATTATTTTTTTCACAGCCTCTATTGTCTTGTCATATTCAACACGCGTCTTTTGAAAATATGAGGTTATTGCTGCATAGTCCTTCTCGTAAATTGCCTCTTCGACTATTTTCTCAAGCATATCATTTATGTCTACACCATCCAATGATGATGGACATATTTCAGGTTTCTTTTGTCGCTCGATTCTAACCTCTTTTACAAGTTGCTTGAAGCGTTCATCAAAAGTCATCTTAGGCATTAACATATACAAATCATAAATGTGTCTCGAATGTTTATTATAATCGCTCTTGATGTAGTAATCGCATAATGCAAACACTTTATCAATGAAAGTTCTCTCCAAACTCTGTATTGTCATTGTAAATGGCTGCAATTCATATTGCTCGACTAAATCCATATTATCTCGCTTAAGAACCTGATAAATATAGTTATCTACTTCCATCTCAACCGTTGGAAAAGCTATAGATCCTAAGACCACTTCCATCTTTACACCGTCAATAAGACTCTCAGGAATATATCCTTCTATCGGAGCATACTGGAATACATAGCAATTATAATCTCTACGACTACGAGTTTTATCCCAATCTGGAATAGGCAGATCCAAATATTCGCTTATTCCAGCTATTACATTATTTTTCAACTTTTTCCTCTCACCCTGTGTTAAGGTATCGGAGAAAGTAATATCAATGTCTTCTGAAAATCTATCTATAGCGTGATGGCATTTGGATAGCGATGTTCCACCTTTAAACACACAGTTTTTGGCATTCAATGAAAGCTGTTTTAAAATCATAGTCACATAATAATCCTTCTCCACAATTGGTACAGGAATAGACAACTCATTTGATACAGCGTTTACAATAGCTATAAATTGCTCTCTATCTTTATGCAATAGCATATACTACTCCTGTTTCATACAAATTCTTGTATACCTTTGTAGGATACAAGCTGATGTATACATCAATTCCTTTTTTTGTAATATTTTCATCTTTAATAATCTGAACCAACCTAGCCGGAATATTCTCAACAGATCCGTCCATATATTTGTCAAAGTCTACCAAAAAATCCAGAAACTGTAAAACTCTGTAGTTTTCCTCAGTAATGACGGTTCTTGGCTTTCTAAGTAAAAATTTCTGCCCCTTTATTTCAATTTCTCGAACCTTAGCACTGGCCTCATTTGAAACTATTTCTTGAACATACGGAACCTGTAGAGAAAGCCCCATTTGATTGGCAAATGTAAATCCAGCATAGTACCCACGCACCTTACCTCGCCGTCTAACGTACTTACATCTTGCAACAGTACTAGCTGATATAGGTACTAATCCTTTTAACTTCGATTTCCCTGGTAGATAATAGATTCCAGCATCATATCGGCAAAGCTTTCCTGCATCTACTAGTTCCTTCAGCTTTGGGCGTAACGAATTACCAGGAATACCTAAGTCTATATCTGATGTAAAAATTGGTTCATAGGCTTTATAATTTTCAATCAAATAATCGTATAGCATAACTGCACTCCAACGCTTCTTGACCTTTCAAGTTAATAATCGTTTCTAAATGTAGTATAACGTCATTTAACTATCTATGTCAAGGAACGTTGGGTGATAATATTTATATCCCCGAAACTAATAAACCCTTTATTCTTAACTTCCAGCCTTTTTGACACTCAACCAATCAGCAGCCAGTAGCGGTCTCACTTACATATTACTGACTGTTTTCTTTATTCTGTCTCCGGAGCACCTTTACTGGCTTAACAGTACCTGCCACCAGATATAGATTTTTCCCTGGTTTCTATCGGAATCTTCTTGACGCGAAACAACTGTAATAGTATAATTAATACAGATAGAACAGACAGTTGCATTCAAATCCGAATTATGTTTGACAGGAAAGGGAGCAATTATGAAAAAACATAAGAAACGTATCATTATCATTCTCATCGTCTGCCTTGCTCTGGCAGCACTTCTCCTTGTGTTTTTCCTGAAGAAAAGATCCGGCAATTCGGCTTCATCCGATACAGGTCTCATTGATGATTACGGTTCGGATGATACGATTGAAGGTAAGACCCTTTATGCTGGTGTGATCGAACCGGAACAGTCCTATAACATCAATCTGGATTCGGACCGGACGGTCGAATCTATCGATGTTAAAGCCGGTGATACCGTCACAGCAGGTCAGAAGCTTTTCACCTACCAGAGCAAGGATTACTCTCTCCAGGTACAGCAGGATCAGCTGGAAATCCAGGGCTATAGCGAGACCATCAAGTCCTGCCAGGATCAAATCACCGATCTGACCAAGCAGAAGGCAGCCGCTTCCGCTGATATGAAGCTTCAGTATGATTCGCAGATTCAGGACCTGACCTCTCAGATGAAGCAGGCGAAGCTGGATCAGCAGACTAAGCAGGCAGAAATCGATTCCTTAAATAAGAAGATCTCCTCTTCCACCGTAACCTCTCCGATTGACGGTATTGTATCAAAGGTTGCTACCGGATCTGCATCTTCTGACGGCTCCTTTATCACTATCCTGTCCGACACCACCTTTCGGATAAAGGCAACAGTAGATGAATTGAATGTAGGTTCCTTGAAGGAAGGCATGGCTGCGAAGATCACAACCCGTGTCAATGACAAGGAATACACCGGAAAAATCACTAAAATCGATACCAAATCGACGGCTGACAATGGAAACTCCGGTACGGATTCGTCCGACAGTAAGAATAGCAATACGCCGGCCTCCAAATATTATTTCTATGTATCTATTGATAATCCGGACGGTCTGATCGTCGGCCAGCATGTTTTTGTAGAACCCGAAACAGATGATTCAGCAGATATTACCGAAGGAACTGCAGAAGGAAGTATATCTACATCAGAAGGAACAGCAGACAGCGGAAATACTGCAGACGGAAATACAGAGGTAGAACAATGATAGAACTCAGCCATATTGATAAAAGCTATCAGCTCGATACCAATCCGGTTCCGGTTCTTCATGATATTTCTCTCTCTGTATCGGATGGCGAGTATCTCTCGATCATGGGCCCTTCCGGTTCCGGAAAATCAACACTTATGAACATCATCGGCTGTCTGGATATGCCGACGGCCGGGACCTATCTTCTCGATGGCATGGATGTGGGGAAAATGAGCGAAAACAAGCTGGCAGATATCCGGGCCACAAAGATTGGTTTCGTCTTTCAGAATTTTGAACTTCTTCCCAAGGAATCGGCCTTAAGCAACGTTGTCCTTCCACTGATGTACGCGAAAGTTCCCAGAAAGGAAAGGCGGGACATTGCAGAGGCAGCTCTGGAGCGGGTCGGTCTGAAGGATCGGGTGAATCACCTTCCCAACCAGCTTTCGGGCGGCCAGAAACAGCGTGTTGCTATTGCCCGTGCCATTATTAACAAGCCATCGATCATCCTGGCGGATGAACCGACCGGAGCCCTGGACCAGAAATCGGGCGCCGAGATCATGGACCTCTTCTCCGAGCTGAACGAAAGCGGGATCACCATCATCATGATTACCCATGACGCCAATATCGCAAAGCATGCCCAGAAAACCATTCACATCATCGACGGAAGAATTATCAAGGCGGAGGAGGTAGAAAATGAAGACCCTTCGAAAGCATAAAAAACTCTTTATCTTTCTCTGCATTGTCGCTGTTCTGGTCATTTTTCTCATTGTAAAAATGGTTTCGATCCAGAGGCAGCGTTCTTATGCCTATGTTCAGCCTTTTTCCGATCTGAAGATGTCCGGGGATGATTTCTCAGACACTCTGGACGGAACAGTAACCAATGAAAACGCCCAGTCTATCACTCTGGATCCGGAGAAAACGGTCGGACAGGTCTATGTCAAGGCCGGCGATACGGTGAAAAAGGGCGACCGCCTCTTCTCCTACAATTCCGACGATCTGACCAGCCAGCTCAATGCTCAGAATGAGGTTATCTCATCTTCCACCGCTCAGCTGGACATCCAGAACAAGCTTCTCGCCTATTACAAAGGCCTGAAGCCAGTAAAAGAGGCGAATACAGATATCGATGATCAGGATGAAACCACCCAGTCAGAAGGAGATGATACCATCCCTTCCGACGAATCCGAGGTTGTTAATCCAAACGCCGTCACCGAAGAAGAAAAGGCCGAACTGATCAAAAGTACGACCGAGGACATCAATAATCTCCAGCAGAGCATTAATTCCGCTAAAATCGACCTCCAGTCCCTTCAGCAGAAGATCGATGACTGCACAGTCAAGGCTCTGGTCGATGGAAAGATCGCATCCATTAATGACGCCGAGACTTCGGTTTCCTCCGGAACTCCCTTTATCACGATCAGTTCCGAGACTGGAACTGCCGTCAGGGGCTATGTCGATGAATTTACCAAGAATAAAATCAAGGCCGGAGATCAGATCAAGGTCACGAATTATATGAATGATTCGAATTCCAAGGCGACCGTTACCTATATTTCCGACTTCCCGTCTACGGACGAAAATACGCCTCAGTCTTCCTCCATCAATAACGTATCCTATTATGAATTCGATGCCTATCTGAAGGATGGAAATGGTTTCAATCCCGATGACGGCGTATCCATTTCTCGGATCAGCAGTAAGAAGACATCTGCCCTGAGCCGGGGCTATGTGCGGAAGGATAAAAAGGGTTCCTACTGCCTGGTCAGCCGGAAGGGCCGTCTGGAAAAGGTCTATGTGGAAACGCAGAAAACCATGGTTCCCGGTACAATTCTGATTGTCTCCGGTCTGAAGAACAGTGATCTCATCGCTTTCCCGTATTCGAAGACCGGTTATGTCGGAAACAAGACCACCAGGAAGTCCCAGCGGTCCATTGTCGAGAGAATTCTTTATTAATGAAAGGAACTGCTTTATGATTGAAAATTTAAGAGAAGCTCTGAAGGGCATCTTTTCCCATAAAATGCGTTCTTTTCTGACCATGCTCGGAGTCATCATCGGAATCGCATCGATTCTGGCCATTGTTTCCATCGTTGAGGGGACATCGCAAAAGCTGCAGAAAAGCCTGATCGGAGCCGGAAACAACGTGACCAATGTGACATTGCAGCATTCCGAAGATGGGAGCGACGAATCCTATGACAGCGATTCCCTGATCACAAGTCTGACGCCGGTCTCCTCCTCTTCGATGAAGGAAATCAAGAGCATTTCCGGGGTTGAGGACGCATCGGTCTATATTTCGACTCAGATGTATGACGGAATCAGCTATAAGGATACGGCCTTCAACAGTTCCACGGTCAATGTCTACGGTGTCTCCAAGGATTATTTCCGGACCATCGAAAGCCGGCTGGACTATGGGCGGAACTTTACCAAGGAGGAATATGACTCTGCAGACAAGGTCTGCATCATTGATGACAAGGTCTGCACGGCCCTTTTTGACGGCAATGACCCGACCGGTCAGGTGCTGGAAATCAAGGGCGAGCCCTTTACCATCATCGGCGTAATCGGAAAGAATTCTGATGATCATGAGCAGGATTTTGAGTCGGTGGATGACTATCAATCCAGCCTCTACTCCGACAATACCAGCATCTATCTCCCCATGAAGACATTCGCCATCCCGGTCAGCTTCGATGCGGCCCAGAGCGTCGCTATCCGTGTCAGCGATACGAAGCTCATGAAATCGGTCGGAAACCAGGCTGCCGACATCCTGAACATGGAAGCTGTTCCTGACGGATATGCCTACAAATCACAGACGACAGCGGCGGATGACAATTCCCTGAAGACGCTCACGACTGCCATTACGGCCATGCTGGTTTCCATCGCTTCTCTCTCCCTTCTGGTCGGAGGCATCGGCGTCATGAACATCATGCTGGTATCGGTATCTGAACGAACGGCGGAGATCGGACTGAAGAAGGCGCTGGGTGCCAAACGACGGGACATCCTGGCCCAATTTCTGACAGAATCTGCTGTTCTGACCGGTGTCGGCGGCCTGATCGGGCTTCTGATCGGAATTATCATAGCCCGGATCATTTCCATGTTGCTTCAGCTGGAATTTGCTGTACCGCTGCCCTGGGTTCTGATTTCCCTCGCCTTCTCTCTTGCTATCGGAATCTTCTTTGGCGTGGCCCCGGCCAGCAAGGCCTCCAAGCTGAATCCGATTGATGCGCTGAGGAGAGAATGACGGGTCGGAATGAGCAGGATCGCATGGAGTGAGAAGTGCATTGGGATGCTGTAATACGGCTCCTTCTAGACTCTTTACGATTGTGGCTTAACAGTACCTGTCACCAGATATTTCAATACAAAAATAGGGAGTCCTCGCGGACTCCCTAAAATTTTCACTATATGCTATTTAGCAATCCATTATGTATTAAAGTATATCCATTGCAGCGTAGTATCCCTGATGGATAGCTTTCTTGACTATGTTTGCTCCTGTGCAGTCGCCGATAGCACGGAAGCTTTCCCACTCAGGCCAGTCTTGCATTTCTTCCACTACAGCTGAATTCGGGATGCTGCCAACTGCGTAGAGTACAGTATCTGCAGGAATTTCGAATTCATTTCCTTCCTTATCCGCATATGTTACGGAATTTTCAGAAATCGACTTAGTAGCTGCTTCTGTGATGACATGGATAGAATTTGCCCTCTCTGCGAACAGTTCGTCCAGAGTCGGCTTTATAAACATATTCGCGTCTCTTGCAGTCCCGTCAAGGAGTTCAATAACAGTTACATCCTTACCAGCATCAGCGAGGCTGACAGCAATTTCGCAGTTGATCATTCCACCGCCTATAAGAACTACTTTCTCTCCGATGGTCTCAGGTTCATAGTATGCAGCTGTTGCATATCTTGCATTCTCTACTCCAGGAACATTAAGAACTCTGTGGGTAGAGCCTGCAGCAACTATGATATCAGTTGGCTGAAGTTCATTCAGAAGCGCTGTGTCAGCTACGGTATTCAGCATGACCTTTATATCTCTCTTCTCAACTTGACGAACATAGTAATCCTTAAGCTTTCTAAGGTCTTCCTTATGGCCATGATCTGCAAACAGAAGTGTTCCGCCGAGTTTTTCACCCTTATCCACCAGAGTTACATCATGTCCTCTGTCGAACGCTGTTATAGCTGCTTCCATACCACCTACACCACCACCAACAACAAGGACCTTCTTGCATGATTTTGGAGCAGGTGTATTGAGAAGATATGCTTCCTGTCCGGCTGTCGGGTTGATATTGCACTGGTAGAATCCTGTATAGAGTCCTGCCATGCAGTCACTGCAGCGAATGCATGGTTTGACATCCCCCTCCCTTCCTGTAAGGAACTTCTTAGGAAGATCCGGGTCCGCGAGGATACCGCGACCGATTGAGAAGAAATCGACAACACCTTCACCAATCAGCTGATCCATCTTTGCAGGATCATTGTGTCCTCCTACGGCAGTCAGCTTAGCCTGTACCCCGGCTTTCTTAAGTTCTCTTGCGATAGGTATATTTACAAAGTGACCCATGAGCGGGTTCACCCAGCAGTAATGTTCCGAATTGTGATAGTCACCGGATGAAATCTCGATGATGTCTACTATACCGTCTGTCATTTTGCAGAATGCGGCACAGTCCTCAAGTGACCATCCATTCTCCTGATGCTCGTCGCCGCTGATACGGATTTGGATAACTACTCTCGGTCCGACCTTTTCTCTTACCGCTTTGAGTACCTGAAGCGGGAACTTCGCGCGGTTTTCAATTGATCCGCCGTATTCGTCTGTTCTTGTGTTCCATGCTGGCGAAAGGAACTGTGCAAGCAGCCATCCGTGACAGCACTGAACCATTACCTGATTAAAGCCTGCCTGAACAGCACAAAGTGCCGCTTCAGCAAAGTCATTAGCAATTCGGGCCATATCCTCTTCGTCCATTGCGGAAACATGAGTGCCGTTCTCCTTGTCCATATCTACAGGACCGATAACTTTTCCTGTGGTCTGCCCGTTGAAGAAAGGTTCTGCAAACAGTCCGGCATGAGCAAGCTGAATGCACGGATTAGCTCCGTGTCTTGTGATTGCATCTGTATACTTGATCCAGTCTTTTGCTGGAAGGATCATTCTTGAGAAATCCGGTCTAATTACATCAACGTTCGGCCTTCTTACTGCGTCTACGTTATTCACCGGTGTCTCACCGTAGTTTACGCTTGCCGCTCCGCCGCGAGCTTTCTTTTCATAGAAAAGCACTGTGCGGAAATCTGGTGCCCCGCTGTACTCATCAGGATATGTAAGTCCTGTAGGAGTGCTGAATATTCTGTTTCTGTAGGTGACTCCGCGGATAGTGCAAGGCTTACTGAGGTTGGGATACTTCTTCATATCTGCTTATCTCCTTTTTTAGTTTATTCTTCGATATACATTCTAAAGTGTAGTTATTTCCTAACTAAATTATAACAAAAAGACCGATGCCACTATATGGTCATCGGTCCAAGTATATGAAGGTATATTCGTTCTTTTGTACAATCAGCGAATCATCCTATACATGCGAAGAGAAAACTGCAGGTTGAAGCATGTGTTTTCGTCAGTAAGATCTATATCGAACAGCTCTTCAGCTCTTTCAAGCCTGTACCTAAGAGTGTTTTTATGGATGTTCATTTTTCTGGCAGCCTGCTGTACATTACGTCCAGACTCAAGATACATCTCCACACTTTCTTTCAGAGATGCATTGTATTTCTGATCATATTCTTCCATCATACGAATCTCAGGCCGGCAAAACTGTTCAAGGTCATTTCCCTGCGATGCCAGTTCCATAAAATGATAAAGCAGTATATCTTCGTAATAGATTATAAGGCTGTCTACCTCCAGCTTCTGATATACCCTCTGAATCGCCTTCATTTCACCGAATGCAGCAGAAAGACTCATGATGTTTTCAAACGGCCTGCTTATGCCAATGCGAGTATCGCGTCCGCCAACAACTGATTGAATGGTACTGATCATATCCGTTGTTACATATTTTTTATCGAGAACAATAATAAGGCTCCCGTCATAGATGACACAGTATGAAGATGTCGGCAATGTATGGACCAGCGTATCCCGCATAAGATATAAAGATAAACTATTGCGCAGGTCTATGCTCTTTACCGCAACAAGCTGCATGAATTTCGGAAAGGTTATCCCTGATATCCTGCAGCGCTCGATTATGTCCTGTTCATTTGCAGTCTTCTCAATTATGTCTTTGAATATACTGAAATAAGGAACAGCCTGCATTGCTGTTCTCTCACTATAAAGCATCTCAAAAAGAATGGATTTGCAGATGATAACCAGTAATTCTTCATCCTCACCCCTGAAGGGATTCCTTTCGACAATAGTGACTATGCCTATTGGTCCATCTATATCTCTGACACGACAACCCATAATGCGATATGGACTGAATGGGAGCTTGCTTATCAGTGGCTCATCACTATTGAGCAGTTCCTCAAAGATTCCTGTTTCTTCAGTAACCTTTGTGTATTCCGCAATCAGATTGCCTTCATGCAGAAGCACTTTCCATATTTCATCATCTCCATTGCAATGGCTGTAAGAGATAACTTTGCCGCTTATGTCATACAAAAGCATAGGATTCCCAAGCATCTCCGCAGCAATATCTGTAAGATACTGTATTCCTTTACGCTCAATCAGAGCATTTAATATTGCATCTTTTCTGTAATAATTTTCCATAATGATTTGTTACTCCAAGAGTTTAACCGTTAACAGTGCCTGTCACCAACGTGTATCTTTTCCGGCAATTCTTTGCAACCGGCCTGGCAAATGTACATTTTTTATCTGTTTGTTCAGTTTACCATGATACCTGAGACGACAAAAGCCCCGGGCTGCTGAATTCCATTTCACTCTTTTAAGATCTCTGTCTTACATCATCTTTTTCTCCTTTGTTTAAAGACGCTTGCGTTTGTTTAACATTTGCAATACAATCTATTCAGGAGGTGATCTTATGTCTAAGACTGCAAATATAAATATTCGCATTGATCCCGATCTCAAGGCCCGTGTCGAGAAGCTTTATGGAAGTTTCGGACTTTCCGTAACTGATGCTATCAATATCTTTCTGCATGTTTCCCTGATGGAGGGCGGCCTTCCATTTGAAGTCCGTCAACCCAGATACAATGCGGAAACAGAAGCTGCCATTGAGGAGACCCGCAAGATTATGGACGGTTCATTACCAGCCAAACGCTATACTTCCGTCGATGACATGTTTAAAGATGCTCTTGCGGAGGATACTGTGCATGCTTGATCTGGTAATGACCACCCAGTTCAGAAAAGATCTGAAGCGTATAAATAAGCGGGGCAAAGATCTGTCCCTGCTTAAAGATGTCCTTCAGACTCTCCGGGAAGAACAAGCACTGGAAGAAAAGTACCGTGACCACGCCCTGACCGGTAACTATATCGGATTCAGGGAATGCCACATACAGCCGGACTGGCTCCTTGTATATGCAATTAATAAAGAAGAACTGATTCTTACTGCTTCCAGGACAGGAAGCCATTCGGATCTGTTCTAATGTTCTGCTACACCTGTTCTGTAAGAAATCCCAAAAGTCTCCCCAACGTGAGATCAATCAGGCTCTTGCCGAAAGAGACGACTGGAAATCACGGCATGAAAAGAGGTGAATGCTATGGCAACATGGAACGATTATAAAAAACATGTGCGTGAATCAAATCCCGAAATCGGCAGGGATATGGATGAAGTCGAAGAAAGAGCTAAGATTGTCAGCACCATAATCGACCAGCGCCATAATCTAAACCTTTCTCAGCGTGACCTTGCAGAGATGTGCGGTCTTCCACACTCATCCGTTGCCAGGATTGAATCAGGAAAATCTTCTCCAAACTTGACCCTCCAAAGCAAAAGCCCCTGAAGGCTGTCCCTCAGAGGCTTCATCTTATTCAATTTCGTCATCACTTAGCAGTGCCTGTCACCAGATATTTTATCGTAAGCATTCACTGTATGTTAAAGCATGGTTTACATTATCTAAGCTCTTAGACAGACTTCCTTGCCATAGTGCGGAAGATATATTGGCTGATTGGGGCTCTGTAAACCAATCGTGTGAAGAAGATAAATAGTACATTACCTACAAGACACATAGCAAAACCAATCCAGGCTCTCTCTGTAAAGGACCAATTTCCAATGACTTCTAATACCCGTGTACCCATCTGGTTGTGCTCTAGTTCCATGGGATTCCCCAGGAGATAATACCCCAGAACCCAGATAATCAAAAATGGGATAAAGGAAGCCCAATAGTACTTATAGGTCAACCCATTAACGATACCAATCAGCAGGGTAAATCCGCCGGCAAATAAAAGGGTATAACCCATAACATTGGTAAGTTCTGGAGTCTTTTGGATACCAATCACACGAATCACCACTCCGATTCCATACATGCAGAGATTCATTAGTACGGTAAGGACCACGGGATAAGTGAAGAAGATCTTTCTCTTCTTAGGAGAAGTTAAAACCATCTGAGACATCCCTAAAAGCATGCTGCACTGCATAATAAACATACCAGCCAGCATGTAGAAAATGGAAAATATAGTTACTGGCGAGCCCTCTTCTGTATCGGGCAAAATAATAAACTGGGTGATATCTAATCCAATACCCAGGATAATAAAAAAGGAAGCAAGTATCATCATGGTCTTAAATCGTGGACTTAAGGGCCATAGTTTCAAATAATTCCTAAGATTCTTCATAATAGCTCCTCTCTCCTTTTCTAAGACTTGTAATCAGTAAGAAGCCCATCAAACCAACCCCAAGGATTCCTAAGAGTACCATGGTCCACATAGGGACTAAGAAAATCATCAAGCCTAGAAACATGGATGCATTTAGTACAAACATACCAAATATCATATTCCACCAAGCCATCATCAAAGCTCGGCTAATCAGAATACCTGCCGCAACAAATCCTAGAATTGCGAAGAAATACAATACAGCCTTCGCTTCCACTCTCCGGAATTCATCCAGCGCGGAGCAAACCGTAATCACATAACAGATTCCCACATATAGAATTTTCCGCAGAAACTCTAGTATAACAGCATGCTTCCACACTTTAATTCCCCTGGTACTTGTCAAGAAAAGATTCATCCCATGCAGTCTCTTCCCTGACATACCGCTCATATAGAGCACATCTAAAACGACCTCTAAGCCTGCTGCTAAGGACAGGACAAAGATACAAGCCACACAGGTAAACCCCTCTGCTTCTTTCGCTCCTCTTACTAGAATGTAAAGGAACATGCCAAGTGCAGATAGAGGATAGACAAGGAAAGTGATAAGACGAAAGAGTCCCGTGCAAAAGACCAGGTAATGTCGAAGGCTATTTTGAGTACGTCCATTCATAGCACCCTCCTACTTTCCTAATTCCAGGCTCGTATAGGTTTTCATCAGTGCAACAACTATCTCAGTCAAATTCGCTGTCTCAATGGCAGCTCCACAGGACTCTGCCAGATCTATATCCTCTCTACGCATGATGCCATCGATACCAAAGGAGGATCTGTGCGCGCCTAGAATCTTATCCTTCAAGCGGTCACTCTGGTCTGCATCTGCACGAACCATGATGTACTTTTCCTTTAGTTCCTCTGTAAAGCCCTGCTCTACAATTCTGCCCTCTTCCATCAGGATCACATAATCGGTGACATTCTCCATGTCTGCAATGTTATGGGTAGAAAAGAATACAGACTTCTCTCCCTCCCCATCTTCGATATAGTCACGAATCAGGTCGCATAGCTTGTCTCGCATCAAAGGATCCAACGGAGATGCTGGCTCATCCATAATTAAGAGATCCGTATCTCTCGCTAGCACCGATGCAATCTCAAGCTTCATCCGATTACCATCGGATAGCTTGGATACCTTCTTCCATCCCTTAATTCCCTGATCGGATGGAATATTTAGCTCCTTCATCAGGGCCATGAATCGATCCTTATGAAAGCCATCAAAGAGAAGCTCATTGGCAGTTAATACCTGCTTAATGGACCACTCTGGCATGAAGTAATCGTTGGCACCGGTATAACCAATCCGCTCTCTCATAGCCTGATTCTCTGAAAATCCACCAGCCTTCTCTGTTCCGAAGAAGGTTAACTCTCCCTTATAGTCCATGCGAATACCAGACAGGATATTTAGAAGGGTGGTTTTACCGGCTCCATTCTCTCCAATCAGTGCCGTTGCAAATCCCTTGGGTACTTCCAGCTTCGGAAGGTCTAAGGCAAAGTTCTTATATTTCTTACTTATATTTTTCCCATCTATAACTTTTTCAAACTCCATAACAATCCCTTTCTTTTGGAAATATAAACCATGTTATCTTATACGTCCTCACGGTTAATCTTAAGAAGCATCTGTAGGGTATCCATCAATTCCTGATCGGTAATTCCTGCCACATCAGCAGCTTTAATGGCTTCTGATAATGCCGCTTCTACCTTTCTCATCTGCTGCTCCATCATCATCTCTGTATCCTGGGGATTCACAATGTAGCCCTTGCCCTGTATTGCAGAGACTAGGCCTTCCTCCTGGAGGAGTTCATAGGCCTTCATGGTTGTAATGACGCTAATCTTTAAGTCCTTGGCCAAGGAACGAATGGATGGGAGGTAGCTACCCTCCTTGATCTTTCCATTCATGATCTGTTCTCTGAAGTCATCAGCAATCTGCTGATAAATTGGAACGCCATTATTCTGTAAGATTTTCAAAGTCTCACCACCTTTTTTATTTCGGTGCCAACTGTTTATATGTTATATATACAGTTAGAACAGCTGAATGTCAATAGGTTTTTATAAAAAAATATCCTGCCTCGTAATTTTACGAAGCAGGATATTCTCTTCTTCTGGTCCATCTGCTTAGCAGTGCCTGTCACTAGATATTTCAATTCACGATAGATTGGTGACAAAAGGCCATGTGTAAATTTCTAGGGTGTGAATTGCATGTTTTATGGCATGCCTCACCACGGAATATTCATATTTGAATATTCCGTGAATAATGCATATCTTATGATAGGATATGCACAGCGAGGTGATGATTATGAAACTAGAACAAATTAAAGAAATTGCAGCAGACAGGAACTCTGGGGTTCAGCATTTTTTTGATTAATCCTATATTGGTTTTTTTGTGGAAGCTGAATTTGGTAACAATAATATTTACCAAATTCAGCTTTTAACAGTAGTAAGGATTGTGGCAGCGAATGATCAAATTCTTGAAAGAAAACCGCCTGTTTTCAAAACTAACAGGTATTAATTTATTATCTAAAATAGGAGATAAACTGTTTTATACTGCCCTGCTTACAGCATCAAGTGGTGTAGAGAATGCTGGTTTTGCAGTAATGATTGTTTCGGTTTCAGAGACATTACCGATTTTGATGAGTATATTCATCGGGGTCATTGCGGATAAGAAGCAAAATAAATTAATACAGATCGTGAGAAGTTCTTTCTTCCGGGCGTTGATGTATCTTGGAATAGGAATACTTTTTCACTTTACGCCAACTTTTTATATTATTATTTGGTCCGCTATTTTCAACTTTATGTCAGATATGGCCGGAAACTATTCTTCAGCACTATTCTCGCCATTTACTAAATCCTTGATTGCGGCAGACCAGATGGAAAAAGCACAAGGAGTCATCAGTCTTAGTACACAAATAGTAACAGTCCTAGCAACATTTATAGGTGCATTCGTATTAACAATTAGTACGGAAAGTATATTGGCGGTATTCAACGCAGGCGTATTTATTGTTGTATCAATTTTATATTGGATGGCGATCCCAAAAATTAAGACTTATGAGAATCGTATTCGAGTAATCGATGAAGAGAATCCACTTATCACAATAAAAGACAACTTGAAGTCGATTATATCAGGGAAAAGAAGACTGATAGATATTGTTCAGCTGGCAATGTTGAACGGATTTTTTGGCGGTTTATCACCAATTTTTGCAATATTTATTTTTTCGAACAATGAATTAAACAGCATAAGCCGTCCGGTGAAGATATCTATATTATCCGGTCTTATAACTGTTTTTATGATTCTTGGAAATGCTGTATCTGTTAGGAATCATAAAACCACAATCAAGTATTCCATAGATTATTTTATCGCGGATTTATTGATTCTTATTGTCGGCGTGGGTTTCTTAATGAATAGTATTTGGATGATTTATGTTGCCACTGCTGGGATATCATGGCTGTTAGGGATTGTTTCACCAAAATTTTCCGCTGAAATAGTGAATGAATATCCGATAGAAAGGCTTGGTGGTATAGTTACGAGCGTAAATGCTTTACTGGTTTTAACCCCGCCAATTACCAGTATGGTGTTTCCTTTCATTTCTACAACAAGTAGGCGTGCGGTTTATTGGGCATTTATTGTTTATGGTCTTGTTTTAATAGGAATCACTGGGTCGATCATATCATTTGGTAATAAGTCCTCTAAATTATCCTGTAAAAAAGCAGCAATGTTATTAAAGCCAAGAGACCAAAGGGATTGAATATAGTTTTCTAAAGATGCCCTCTGTGTTATCTTTCCATTACGAAAATCTAGTATTTTTTGAAAGAATATTAGAAAGGCTCTGGCAAACATATCTTGAGAATCAAGGATAGTTTCTAAATGTTTGATAAATAATTCTGCTGTTTTATCTTGACTTCTTTTAATCAATTCGAAGATGATATTAATTAGAACAAGGTGAGTCCGATGCCTGTTATTTGGAAGAGATAAATAAATGGAATCACGCTTTATAAATGCTTTTCCAAGGAATACAAGATTACTGGTTGATAATACCTGTAAAGTGTTTCCAAATATAAAGAGCTCATATTCTGTCCAGTCTTCAATACTGTACAAATATGCTGTAATTTGTTCTACTTCTGTTTCGGAAATAGGGTAATCAGCTTCCAAATCTTTAATAGCTGATTTGATGACTAAACAATTGAGCTGATTATAAATATCATAGGATTCGGAAGATGTATCATAATGGCTTAAGAGGTCTTTTAAGCCATTCACATCTTTTTTCCCATGTAGACTGGATATCTTCTTTGCTTGTTTAAAAAAATTGGAGTCTTCGTATTGATTATAAGCATGTTCGAATTCGGCCAAACTCATATGAATAGCGGAAATAGCAATTAATAATTTGTCAGCGGAGAGCATAGTAAGTCCATTTTCAAATTTTGACAATTGAGCTTGGGAGAGGTTTTGGTTCACGATATCTTTCATTTTCAAACCTCTCGCTATTCTTAAATCTCGATATAATTCGCCGAGGTTGAACGAATCCAGTTTTGACATTGAACACTCCTATCATTTCAATCTCTTTTGGGAAAAATATAAAGCTTATATCCTGCTATTTTCTATGTTTAACTGTTCCTGTCACCAGGTATTCTAGAACAATATTGCTAAGATACACCTTTACCTTTCCGTCCCTTACATAATTAGCCAAAATTTGTAAAGTACTATCCTTTGACAAATTGTACTTACACGCATCAAAAACATTTGTATCAATTGTTACATTAATTGGATACTCCAGCAATGGTCTGTACTTCTTTATTTATTGCAAAGATTATTCATCTTCCTTATTAAACTTCGCATTTGTCATTCCATAGAACCGCTCGAAATAAGCCATCAGTCTGTCGATGACACCTTTCTTCATCTCAGCTCTATTACTACCACCAAATCGTGATACTGGTGGAAGAAGCTTATCAATATCCGTTCCGGTCGTTTTAATCTCACCATCTCGGAATGCATTTTCGATGAACTTTCTGGTTTCATCCGGCTTTAGTCTTTCACTCTCGATAAGGGCTTCCAAATCATGTTCCCTTTGCTGAACGACATAATCCTGCCATTCAACTAGAACATCATCAACCTCATTGATACCCATAATAAAGTTTTCAATCAGTTGCTTCTTGCTTCGAAGTTCAGGACTTGCATCAATTGCCTTACGGATAGTAATCAGAACTTCTTTATCTTCTCCGTGACTATCATGGTACTTCTTTACAAGCATCAAAATATAATCGATATTGATGTCAATCTGCTTAATCAACTCGATTTCAAAGACAATATCATCAATTATATCGGTGCTTTCACCATTTTCTCTCTTACGCTTCCATTCATCACGCAAATCCTGGTATCTTCCAAGATAGTCCTGCAAATCGCGCTCCGAGATTATTTCTTTACCCTCGAATTCATCAAACGATACCAAAAGATTTCGCATACGAAGCAAAGCACCAAACAATGCTATAAACTCTTTTTGATTCTGTTCTCCTTCAATACGTGGATCTGTTAACGGAAACTTCTCCGTCAACTCTTCTATCATATCCACGTATCCCGGCATTGGAGTTCCGTCTACAGACTCATAACCATAATAGTAATCGTTAAAGCTCTGCAATAAAACAATTCCACCGGCATTCTTATCGCCGAACAGCGATATTGCACTATCAACACGTTTTTGAAGATTTCTGAAGCATACAATATTTCCAAAAGTCTTAATGCTGTTAAGAATACGATTTGTACGCGAAAAAGCCTGAATCAATCCATGCATCTTCAAGTTCTTATCCACCCAAAGCGTATTTAATGTTGTTGCATCAAAACCGGTAAGGAACATATTTACAACAATCAGCAAATCCAGTTCCTTATTCTTCATTCGAAGCGAAACATCCTTATAGTAATTCTGGAATCGGTCACCATCGGTACTATAATTTGTTTTAAACATCTCGTTATAATCTTTTATAGCATCATCCAAAAAATCACGCGAGCTCTTATCTAAAGCAGATGTATCTTCCGGATTTTCCTCATCTAAGATTCCATCCGTTTCTTCCTCATTTGCACCATAACTGTAAATGGTAGCAATTCGAAGTTTCTTTGTCGGATCAGCTTCCATCTGCTTCTTGAATTCCTGATAATACAGTTTTGCCATATCCACAGATGCAACAGCAAAGATTGAATTAAATCCTGATAATCTTTGCTTACGCTTTTCTTCCTCAACCTTACCATTTGCAGCGGACGCAACCTCGCCGATATTCATCAAAGCATTGTAGTAATATGATTTATTGCCACGATATGTCTTTTGATCAAAATGGTCCAAGATATACTTTGTAACCAGTTTAATACGTTCCGGTGCCATGTATGTTTTTTCACGATTAATATCCCAGACCATTTCATCTGTAATATCTTCTTCCATATCCATAGTCTTAATATAATCCACGCGGAATGGGAGAACATTTTTATCATTAATCGCATCTACAATTGTGTAAGTATGAAGCTGATCACCAAAGGTTTGTGCTGTAGTAAAAAACTGCGTCTTACTTGCACTTCCGGAATTGGCAGCAAAAATAGGAGTTCCTGTAAATCCAAATAAATGATACTTTTTGAAACTCTTTACAATAGCTGCATGCATATCTCCAAACTGTGATCTATGGCATTCATCAAAAATGATAACCACATGTTTTTCAAATACTTCATGCCCAGGATATTTTTTAATGAATGTAGAAAGCTTCTGAATGGTCGTAATAATAATATGCGCATTCGAATCCTCTAACTGTCGTTTTAGAATTGTAGTATTACTATTAGAGTTAGCAGCTCCCTTTTCAAATCTGTCGTACTCCTTCATAGTCTGATAATCCAAATCTTTACGATCAACGACAAACAAAACCTTATCAATATAAGGCAACTGAGAAGCTAATCTTGCAGCTTTGAACGATGTAAGAGTCTTACCGGAGCCTGTTGTATGCCAAATGTATCCACCACCGGCAATATCTCCATATTTTTTATAGTTATTGGCAATCTCAATACGATTTAAGATTCTTTCCGTCGCCGTAATCTGATATGGTCGCATTACAAGAAGTGTATCTTCAGCTGTGAAGATACAATACTTCGTAAGAATATTTAAAATTGTATGCTTTGCAAAAAAGGTCTTTGTAAAATCAATCAAATCCGGAATCACTCTATTATTAGAGTCCGCCCAAAATGATGTGAATTCAAAACTGTTGCTCGTCTTTTCCTTCTTTGTTTTCCCGGAACTTGCATCCTTAATTGCATTAAAGCGTGTACTGTTAGAATAATACTTTGTATTTGTTCCGTTACTGATAACAAATATCTGGACATATTCAAACAAGCCACAGCCTGCCCAGAATGAATCTCTCTGATAGCGATTGATCTGGTTAAAGGCTTCACGGATTGCTACACCACGACGCTTTAACTCAACATGAACAAGCGGAAGACCATTTACCAAAACGGTCACATCATAACGATTATCGTGCCTTGCCCCCTCTTCTGTTCCAATCACATATTGATTGATTACCTGAAGCTTATTGTTATGAATATTCTTTCTATCGATGATAGTAATGTTCTTTGATGATCCATCATCTCTTTTTAAAACCTGAACATTATCTTCCTGAATCTTTCTTGTTTTCTCAACAATATGCTCATTCGGATTTGCTAAAGCATCAGAAAAGAATCTGCTCCACTCATCATCAGAGAACTTATAGTTATTAAGTTCCTCCATGCAAGAGCGCAGATTTCGAATCAAATCCTCTTCTTTGTGTATTTGTAAATAGGTATACCCCTGCTCGGTCAACAAACGAATAAACTCTTTTTCTAATTCAGCTTCACTCTGATAGCTATCTGAACGAGACTTTACCGGTTCGTACTCTGTAACAACTGTATTCTCATTCGAAGCTGCTACTATATTAAAAAATGGCATTATTTTCCCTCCAATATAATCCATCCACCCTTCTTATTTGACCCAATTCGTTTGATCACACCCTTTTCGACCATTGACTGTAAGCAACGCTTAACTGTTGAATCCGAGCATTCTAAACGAGCCGCCATTTCTTTACGTGTTAAATCAGACTTTTCTCGTAATATCTCAATAATTTGCTGTTCACGATCATCCAATTTTATTGGGTCATTTATTGGGTCATTTATTGGGTCATTTATCGGTTCATCGTGACCCAATAAAAATTTACCACTTATATGCATTTCCCTGTTATGAAGCTCATGCTTCTCATCCAGGAGAAGATTTCTTAAGAACTTTTCTAGAAACTCAGTGGTCTCATAGACGCCCTTTTTAATGTTGTTATAATTAGCTCTAACCAAGGCATTTCTAAAATACCAAGAGTTTTCTGCAAACAAATCATTCTCAACTTCAAATCCTAGCATACGCAGGTATTTGATTAAGAATACCGCCGTCGTTCTTGTATTTCCTTCTTCGAATACATGAATTTGCCATAATCTGGAAATAAAGACTGCTAAATGATGAATCACTTCATCCATCGTTAATCCGTTATAACGAAATTCTCTTTCCTGAGAAAAGTCATAATCCAACGTTTCTCGAAGTTCTGATGCACCACCATAGGATACGGTATCCCCTTCAAGAACCCATTCCTTTTTCGTAACGTTATAATCTCTTATCTTTCCGGCATGAGAAAAGATTCCTAAAAACAATGTACGATGGATAGACAAATACTGTGTCGGCGAAAAAGTAAACGCCTTCTCTGATAAGATTTTTGCAATTCTTGCAGACACCTTATCCGCTTCTTCTGTTCGTGCTTCCACCTCAGAGCGACCATCTTTGCTCTCATAGTAACTATTGATCAAATCCCCTGCTTCATCCACAGAGATTTCACCATCAATGTTCTTCTTTGCAGTCTCATACAGATATTCAGATGGCTTTAGTCCATCCACATCCTGTAATCCAATCGCAGTCTGCCAAGCTTGCCCCAGTTCCTTTCTGGTAGGAGGAAGATTCCTTATATATTCTTCAAAGGGGTCTTTCTTGATATCCTTCAACTTTTCCCTCCTTGTATACTTAACTACTTACTTCCTTCTCCTTAAAATTTAAAAGCTTATCTCTGTAATATTCGTACTGCTTCTGACGGGCATCGATTTCCGCTGGAAGCCCTTCAGATATGTCATTGCACAATCCATCAAAACGATCCAAAATATCAACTATTTCATTTTGTTTTTCCATTGTAGGAAGCGGAATAATAATATCTAACAACTTATCCGGCGTAACCTCGATTACTTTGGTTCCATGAGCCAATTTCCTTTTCTGCGTGAAGAAATGCGCCGTATGGAAATAATAGCTTAAATACTTTGCATTTTGGTTGTGATGAATAATCGCAGTGTGTCCGCTAACAGCAATATCATCTGCTCCGATCCAAGCCGTACATGAGCATACATCCTCAACATTCTCACTTGTAACCGCCATAACAATATCATTTTGCACAGCATGTTTCGATTTCTTATATACATCCTCGTTAAGATACTTAATCACTTCCGACGCAGATATTCCGAAATGGGTATACATCTGGCCATAGTGAATACATGGATATCCGCTCTCGACAAAATCCTTCTTTTGGAAATTTCCACCACGAGTTACTGTAGCAATATCTCGAAGCTGTACATTTGCATATCCAAATACATACTGTAAAAGCTTAATTATGCTCTGTCTGTCTGTCTGTCTGTCTGTCTGTCTGTCTGTCTGTCTGTCTGTCTGTCTGTCTGTCTGTCTGTCTGTCTGTCTGTCAAGATGCTGTCGCCTGTTTCAGCAAATGTCAAGAGCTGATCACGATAAAACTCATACTGTTTCTGACGGGCTTCTATCTCTGCTGGGAGACCGATACTCAAATCATTACAAATAGTTTCAAAATTATCTAAAACATCTGCATATCTTTCTTGCACTTCTAACGATGGCAACGGAATCGTAATACTTTCGATGGATGGAACATTCGAATGAACAACCTTGCTCTTTACTTTTCCCTTACTTTTTTGCTGTCTTGCGTATGTAGTAGAAAGAACATGAGCAAGATAGCGAGGGTTCTGCTTATGTTTCAAAACAACAATATCACCACCAGCTAAGCACTTTTCATTCCCGAGATATGCAACTGATTTTGCAATATCATCTATACTTTCACCAGTAATAGCAAATAAGATATCGCCGTGTTCAAAATACTTTGGAGATGAAACATATTCTTCTTTTGTATGAGATACACAATCCTTGAACCATGTATTATATGTCGTATATATTTCACCATATCGAACACATGGAATACCTTCCTCAGTCACCTGATCACGCTTAATACCGGATCCTCTATATATTTCTGTCGCAATATCCTTCAAGGTCACCATTGGAATTTTATTATCAAATTCAAGAAGAGTATCCCTATAATATTCATACTGCTTTTTGCGAGCTTGAAGCTCTGCTGAAAGCTCCGCTGCAAGCTCCGCTGAAAGCAGTGTGAACCCGTCCAATATATGGACAATTTCACGCTGCACCTCCATCGGAGGTACAGGGACCGTAAGTTTATCAAATGATTTTTGGTTTAAATTGCTTCTATCGCTTATTGTATTCTTTGCAATATCTGATTTACATTTATGAGAATTCAAGTAATGGCAAAGAAAATACGGATCCACCTCTTTGAAATCACGTATTCTCGTTGTTATAGTAGTAAACCCAATACTTCCCACGTACTCAGGTTCAATCACCGCGCTAGTTCCAACATCACCAGTATGCACCGAAACTATATCGTGTAATTTAAAAATCTTTTTTTCATTCTTTCTTGCAAAACTCTCTGTAATATACTCGTCCTTTTTGATTTCAATTCTATTCTGCTGAATATCCGAATTATGAATCAATCTAACCCCCGACTGCGCTTTATTTGCAGTAACAGAAGTTGCAAGACCAATATTAGTATCTGCGATTTGACTAATCTGTTTATATTCCACCCCAGTCGGACATAACGCAGCTATTAACTCGTCTAGTTTACTCATGAATTCTGCCCTCCTTCAATATCAGCAATGATTTTATCGATTTCATCTCGAAGGACTTGCTCACGCACCACAATTTCTTTAATCTCTGCGTTCAGTTTTACAATATCAATCTCTTCTCTTGTATCTTCTGCCTCAACATAAGTTGACACAGAAAGGTTATATCCATTCTCTGCAACCTCATCATAGTCAGCCAAATGCGAAAAGTGCTTAATCTCTTCTCTATTAGCAAACGTGTCAACAATCTTTTTGATATTATCCTCTGTAAGTTTATTGTTATTAGTAACCTTGACACACTCGTTTGTAGCATCAATAAACAGCGTTTTATTGTCTGTCTTTCCTTTCTTCATAACCATAATGCAGGTCGCAATTGATGTTCCAAAGAAAAGATTGCTTGGCAACTGGATAATACAATCCACATAGTTATTATCTACTAAATACTTACGTATCTTCTGTTCCGCCCCACCACGATACATAATTCCCGGGAAGCATACGATAGCTGCTGTTCCGTTTGGTGCAAGCCAAGAAAGAGAATGCATAATAAATGCCATATCTGCCTTGCTCTTTGGTGCAAGCACTCCGGCAGGTGAAAATCTAGGATCATTAATAAGAAGTGGATTCGCGTCCCCTTCCCATTTAATAGAATATGGTGGATTTGAAACGATAAGCTCAAACGGCTCATCATCCCAATGCTGTGGAGATACAAGTGTATCCTCGCAAGCAATATTAAACTTATCAAATCCGATGTCATGTAAAAACATATTGATACGGCAAAGATTGTACGTCGTAATATTGATTTCCTGTCCATAGAATCCGTTACGAATCGCATCTCTTCCAAGTACCTTCTCAGCCTTTAAAAGAAGCGAACCGGAACCACAAGCAGGATCGTAGACTTTATTTATCTCAGTTTTTCCAACAGTTCCAAGACGAGTCAAAAGTTCAGACACGTCTGCCGGAGTAAAGAACTCACCACCGGATTTACCCGCATTGGAAGCATACATTGTCATAAGGTACTCATAAGCATCGCCAAAGGCATCTATATCATGATCCTTAACATCGCCGAGGTTCATATCTGCAACACCATGAAGAAGCTTTGCCAATTTATCATTACGCTTTGCGACTGTAGAGCCCAATTTATTACTATTTACATCGAAGTCGTCAAACAAGCCTTCAAAGTCGCTTTCAGATGCACTTCCTTTGGCAGATTCCTCGATATGACGGAATACCTTTTCCAGAGTCTCATTCAAGTTTTCATCGTCATCACATCTTTTTAATACATTACAAAAGAGCTCGCTTGGGAGGATGAAGAATCCCTTCTCCTCTACGAGGCCGTCTCTTGCTGTTTCTGCTTCGCTATCGCTCATCTTTGCGTAGTCAAAACTTGTATTTCCTGCATCTATCTCACCCTGATTGATATAAGACGCAATATTCTCAGATATATAGCGATAGAACATGGTACCCAAGACATAATTCTTAAAATCCCATCCGTCTACTGCTCCACGCAATTCATCTGCAATCGCCCAAATTGCACGATGTAATTCTTCACGTTCCTGTTCTTTTTTGTTATCAATTGCCATTATGGTAATTCCTCCAAGTAGGATTAATTCTTCTTCGCTTTACGCGGATCTTCCGGTTTTTTCGCATTGTCCGGGATAAGCCATATCCCCTTATTAATAGCACCCTCAATGCGACCCTCTTTGCATAGAACCTGTACTCTACGCGCGGTTATTCCCCAAATCTTTGCAATTTCTGAAGTTGTTAAATATTCCATAGATTTCTCCTATTAGATTAAGTTAAAATCCAACAATTTTATTATATTCGTAGCAGCGAACATTTACAAGAAAAAAGAACGCTTTCAAAAACTGAAAACGTTCTTAATGTATCCTCTCTGTTTAGTGTTTATTTCTTTCCAAAGTGATAATTCGTGACAAATAACACCCCCTCCAGCCCGCGTCAAACTCCAGCACATCTTTACTGCTTTTGACACGTCCCGATGGGGTTGTTTATTGGTGGCTAAGCACACTTAAGATTAAGTGCGCTTCGCCATATGTAATTATATGTCACATCTCCAAAATCATTGTTATTTTACTGCTTTGTCACATTTGCACAAAAACTGCCTGGGTTAAAAGTGGGTTACAAATCCACCAAAAAATCCCCACAAGCCTTGCTATTACTGACTTTAAGAGAATCGTGGAATCAGTTGCCGTGGCAGACGAAAAGTATTCTAAACAATCTTGATCTCCTTTATGGAACACCATGATTCCACGGTATCGAAATATGGTTCGTTTAGCTTGTTACTATGACACTGGAATGATAAAACTTTGTTGTTTGCGGATAGATGATCAGCTTGGCTCCTCCATATTTTGTGCCAGTGACATCGTATTTACCCCATTCATCCTCTCTTAAGTAACTTTTTACATGATCGTTATAGACGTCTTTTCCGTATCCACCATTTTCGCGCTGCAAGCATCATTACCAAATGATCTGGTAACGGGCCCTGTTAATGAAAGGGATTATAGAATCTGCTACCATCATAATAGGTGAAAACCAGTGCGGCTACAGAGAATACAATAATAAATACAAGGACCAAAATATCATTTCGAGACAGTGCTTTTCTGGAATACCAGGTTCTTTTTCTCTTCTTTCCGAATCCTCGAAGCTCCATTGCATTACTGACGGTATCGATCCGTTCCATAGATGTAAAAAGCAATGGAAATATGATGGCAGCTGTATTTCGGATTCTGTCTTTGACCTTTCCCTTGGAGGAAAGCTCGATTCCCCTGGCTTCCTGAGCATTCCGAATCTTATGATACTCATCTTGAATATCAGGAATATAGCGCAGTGTGATCGCAACGGAGTAAGAAATCGAAGCAGGAATACCTACCCCATTCAAAGAAGCTGCAAACTCACTGGGATTCGTCGTAATGAGAAATATAAAGGCGGCCGGAACAACAGTAAAGTACTTGATCATAACGTTGAACTCGTAGAAAAGTTGTTCCCTCGTCAAAGAATAAGGCCCGGACAGGCGAAGGAGTACATGTCTTGTTCCATAAATCGCTGTCCCCTGATTTGGAGCAAAAATGTAGATAAAAATCAGATTCAGGATCATAAAAAACATGACGGCCTTGAATACAGAGCTGATCTGTTTCCACTCGGTCTTTGATGCGATAAAAATATAGATGCCGACCAGAATCATGAGAAGTAGAACTCTCGTATCATAAGTCAAAGCACTAACAGTACACCATAAAATGAAAAACAAAAGCTTGGTGAACCCGCTCAATTTGTGGATCCAGGTGCCTTTGTCCGAATATGAGATCATTCTTGTCATTTATTTTCCTCTTCGAGCTTTCTTCGCTCTTCCACAGCTTTTTTCCTGACGTCATCCGGATTCTGCCGTTCAAATTCAATAAATCTAGCCACAAAATCAGAAGGATCTTTGATACCACATTTGATCGCAAGATCATAAAGTGATGTCCGTTTTAAATAAGCTTTCTCGGTCAGTTCATGATCTGTCAGAACCTTTTCCGGATAGGTATCGGCGAGAAGTTGTCCATCACAGAGAACCAAAGCCCGATCGGTATATTCCAGCATTAAGTGCATATCATGTGTGATCATGATAATGGTCAGACCTTTTTCCTCATTCAAATACTTAAGGAATTCCATGATTTCCGTATAATGACTGTAATCCTGGCCCGCAGTCGGTTCGTCCAATATCATGATCTCGGGATTCAAAACCAGAATGGAAGCAATGGATACTCTCTTCTTCTGCCCAAAGGAAAGTGCGCTTACCGGCCAGTTTCTGTAAGGATAAAGGCCGCAAATTTTCAATGTCTCATAGACCCTTCTTTTGATCTCATCTTGCGGAACACCTCTGACAGAAAGCCCCAGTGCAACCTCATCATAGATCATCGGCTTACTGATCATTTGATTGGGGCTCTGCATGACATAACCGATTTTCTCGCCCCGCTCCTTTATGGTGAGTCCGGAAATGTCAGTTCCATCCAGCTTGATAAGACCTTCATTCTGTTTATAGAAACCACAGAGAATGGATGCCAAAGTGGATTTTCCGGCCCCATTTTTTCCAACGAGAGAAAGCATCTCTCCCTTCCGAATGGAGAAAGAAACATTGTTCAATACCTTCTTTTTATCATAAGCGAAGGTGATTCCCCGGGCTTCCAGAATAAATTCATTTGTATTCTCTCTCTTTCGAATCGGGGCTTTCTGATACCACCGACGTACTTTTTCGGCATAGGGTGAGATATTCATCGTCTCAACATGAGCCGGTTGATCCTTGGCAGAAAGCTCCCCACCGGCATGCTTTATGGCGGAAATATAGAGCGGTTCGCGGATTCCCAAATTTAAGAGAATATTCTGCTCCAGCAGACTGTCCGGATCCTGATCTGCAATTAATCGTCCATGGTCCATCACTAAGACACGGTCTACATTTCTATACAAGACATCCTCGATCCGATGCTCGATAATAAGAACCGTGAGATCCTTTTTTTTCATGAGATCATCGATCAGAGCAATCGTGTTCTTGCCGGTTGCAGGATCGAGATTCGCCAAAGGCTCGTCAAATATGAGAATATCAACATCGTCTACGAGAACGCCGCCCATGGATACGCGCTGCTTCTGCCCTCCCGACAGTTCTTCCGGAGAGTGGTCGAGGAAATCTGTCATCCCTATGATCTCGGCAGTCTCATTCACTTTTTGGAAAAGAATATCCTGTTTTATGGCATCATTTTCCAGGGCAAAAGCAAGGTCTTCGGCAACGGTCAGGCCAATAAACTGTCCATCCGTGTCCTGCAGCACAGTTCCCACCTTTTTTGACATACCAAAAACTCCGAGCTTAGCGGGATCCTCCCCGCAAACCCGGAGCTTACCTTTGCTCTCACCGGGGATGGAACAGGGAAGCAGGGCATTGACAAGATGTGCAATGGTTGACTTTCCTGAGCCGGATTGGCCTGCAATCAGGACCTTCTCACCCGGATAGATTTTCAAATTGATATCTTGTAAAGTGGGTTCTGCCTGAGACCGATATTTGAAGGAAAAATTCTCAAATTCTATAATCGGTTCCATGGAAACAAAACTTTCTAAGAAATAAAACAATAGCTACTGAATACTTAAGACTTAGTCTTCTGCTTTCAGACCGGAAGACTTACTTGCAATCTTTGAGTAAGCTGCGAGAAGAATGGATCCCAAAATACCGATGATGATGATATCACCGATAAAGGCAAAGATACCCTGTACGAATACCTTTTTTGCCGGCTCGGCATAGACAAGGATATCCAGAACCGGCGCAACTACGATCCAGGCAAGAGCATTTGCTACAACCTGAACGACATTAAAGAGAACAATTTTAGAAGCTGTAAACCCGCCCTCTTTAACAGCCAGTTTCTTTGCTGTAAGTCCGACAGCGATTCCGACAACTGCTTCAGGGAAAACCCAGCTCCACCATACGCTGCCGTACCAGATTGCATCACCAAGCGCATGTCCGAGAAGTCCGATCACTGCACCGACAACAGGTCCGAAAATTGCTGAAAAGAAGGCTAAAATCGCCATTCTGGGCTGAAGCGATGTATTTGGAATGGGGAAAGGGATCTGTACCATCGTGAGAACGACAAATAATGCCGTACCAATACCCATTGCTACCACTTGTTTGATGCCAAATTTCTTATCCATTTCTTTTTCCTCCATTTCCTGTGAATACTTATTCCTCTTTCAAATATAAGCCATCGTGAAAAGCTTCGAAGCCATTATAACAAAAGAGCCAATTGCCGTCCAGAAAGATCGAAATCACTGCCATGCCCTATGTCCGGTCGTATCAGACTTTTCCCCCGTTAATATTGTACTCCGGTGTATGGAAAGGATGGTTATGCTATAGGAGAGTTATGCTATAATAGGAAAAATTAAGATCATATCCATGCTAAAGGAAGTCACTAGAAGGGATGGTTTTTATTATGGCAGCTGAAATTTCAAATAAAATGGCAAATCTCCACGGTTCTATGATTCGTGAACTTTTTAAACTTGGTTCCGATCCGAGTGTGATTTCTTTCGGTGGCGGGAACCCTTCGGTTGAGACCTTTCCCACCCGTGAAATTGAAGAGATTGCATCAAAGGTTCTGACTGACGATCCGGTTTCTGTACTCCAGTATGGCTTGACCGAGGGATACACACCGCTGAGAGAGACTTTGAAAAAATATCTTTCCGAAAAAGAGGGATTTGATTTCGAGAAAAATGAGCTCTTCATCGTTTCCGGCGGACAGCAGGGTGCAGATCTTACGACGAAAATTCTGGTCAATGAAGGTGATGTCGTCCTGACGGAGGAACCTGCTTTTGTCGGCTGCCTGAATACCTTCCGTTCCTATGGCGCGAAACTTGTCGGTATTCCTATGCAGATGGACGGCATTGACACAGAAGCCCTGGAAAGCAGACTACAGCAGCTGACCAGCGATGGGGAGCACGTTCGTTTCCTCTATACGATTCCATCCTTCCAAAATCCGACCGGTATTACTTCTACCGAGAAGAAGCGGCGGGAAGTTTATCGGATCTGCAGGAAATACGACATTATGATTCTGGAAGACAATCCTTACGGGGAACTGCGTTTTGCCGGACAGAACGTACCCACCATGAAATCGATGGACACAGACGGACGAGTGCTCTACTGCGGCAGCTTTTCGAAAACTATGGCACCGGCTTTCCGGATTGGTTTTCTGGTATTCGACAAATCATTGACCGGCCCCATCAGCGTTGCAAAGCAGTGTACGGATGTGCATTCGAATGTACTCTTCCAATATATCTGCAATGAATACATGACAAAGTATGACTGGAATGCCCACCTCAAGCATTCCAGAGAGGTTTACCGCCACAAGGCCACTCTGATGATTGACAAAATGAAAGAATACTTTCATCCTTCCGTTTCCTTCGGCCAACCGGAAGGCGGCCTCTTTGTCATGGCCTTTTTGCCGGAAGGAATGGATGCCTATCCTTTTGTTCGGGAGTCCATCAAACGAGGCGTTCTCTGTGTTCCCGGATCCGCTTTTCTCGCAGATCCTAACGGCAAATCAAATGGCTTCCGTTTGAACTACTCCTCCCCCTCCGATGAACAGATTGAAAAAGGGATCAAGATCCTCGGTCATCTGACATACGAGTGGATCGATCAGCATTGATCGAAGCCAAAAAAAGCTTTATTTCTCAAGCTTTATTTCTCAAGCCCACACAGGGTATAACCCTTTGCAATCGCATCTTTCTCTGAAATAGGAGTGATCGATTTTGCCTTGGTAAGTCCCTTGCACTGTTGTGTCAGATGATAGTGTTTTCCGCTTCCGGTAATATAAACCGTGCGGTCTGAATCAGTCGCTGCCGAAGCTTGTCCGGCCAGGCTGCTGGTTCCGCTTGCATAGTCAATGGTGATACCGGGCTGGACATTATAGCAATATACATTGAAACAGATTCCGGCGCCCTGATCTTCCACCGACCATGCTTCCATCTGGACCCCGCTTGCCACAAGATCATTCCCCTGAAAAATCGGCGTTATCCGATAGAGAACGTGATGATTCGTCTCTTTGACATAATCGGCCACCATATTTTCAAAGGGCAGCATACCCTCAGTATTGAGATAGCGGGTTCCGGTGATCAGATTCTTTTCATTTGCATTCTCACCGGACAGTTGATAACCAATCAAGTGACAGCGATTGTAGAGGTATTTCCCATCCACGATATCATATTTCACGGTATGCCAACCGCTGGGCCGGACCACACCGATCGGTCCGCGCTTCTCTGTCGGCATGATTTCCTTACAGATGTTGGCATAAGCCACACCACAGCGTCCCAGCTGATCCAAATCACTGTAGCTTTCAAAAGGATCTGTCCTCTTTTTATCCGCATCCGAAAAGGATGGTACATTCTGATGGATGGAAATATAGGCCTTCCCATCGTAGGCTGGTATAGAACCATTGGAAAGATCGACCGACGGATTGACCGACTGATCAACTGACTGGCCACCAGTCTGACCGGCGTCTTCCCCCTGTTTCAGATCTGTATCGACCGACTGGCCACCGGTCTGACCGGTGTCTTCCCCCTGTTTCAGATCTGTATCAGCCGACTGGCCACCGGTCTGACCGGCGTCTTCCCCCTGTTTCAGGTCTGTATCAGCCGATGCACTGATCTCTGTCTTCGCTTTCTGTCCGGATGATGACAGCTCTGTGCAGGCAGTCAGATTCCATCCGCTCCAAGCAAGAAGCAGCGCAAGAAGCAAGGCAAAAACGGACTTATGTCTTCGAAATTGATTTTTCTTCTTTCTTTCCTCTTTCATTCCATTCGATTCTCTCTTCTGCATTTTCTTCTCTCATGTGAAGGCTCTCATTTGAATATCTTCTGTCAATGAAGATCTTGCCTCTTGTCCCACACCTCAATTGTGATCTTGTCATGGGATTTTCCCGGAATATCTTCTGAAGAACGAAGCTTGTATTCCGACAGATCCAGATCAAATTTCTGATCCATGGGATATTTCCGGTTCCATCGACAGAGGATGAGACAGGAGATTCGGTCTTTGTAGGGCAGGAGATCTTCTCTTTCCACAAAACAATAGTCCGTTTCTTGTGCCTTTTCCAAATAATCTTCTTCTACGATCATGTGGACTCCCAAATCTGTAAAAAGATTCAGATCAGATCCTTCTTTATGGTTTTCTTCGTTGATTGGGCATTCTCCCGGTATTTCTCCGGAAGCCGGTAAGGCCTTATATTTCATAAATAAGTCCTCAGAGTAAGGATCCATCCGTAAGGTTTTGCCCGAAAGACGGCTGATTAAGTAGTCGATCAGTTTTTCGTCCCGGCTTTGCCGCCTGTGGTTAAAAGCCATTCCATGATCCTCTGACAAACATACGATTGCTATCATCTTTTCTCCCTCATGGTCTTTCTTTTATCTATAATCCATCATACCTTCTCTATCCGATCTTCCGGCAGATGACGAAGGAAGTGCAGGGTCATAGGAAAGGCAATCAGGCTGGCACTGATCTCTGAGAGGCCCTGTGAGATCTCCAGACCCGTCAGACCGAAGATTGCAGTCAGTAAATAGGCATAGAAAATCAGAAACAGACCTCGGCGCAAGGAAGTAAGAAGGGTCGCTTTTGCAGCCTGTCCGATCGACTGAAAAATCATATCACCAAAGACGGACATAGCCATGAAAGGCATACTCAAACTAATGAAACGCATCATCCTGCTTCCGATTTGAATGACTTCCGGATCATTTCGGAAGAAGCCAACGATCTGGCCGGCAAAGAGAAAGGCAAGAATGGCCAGGATCACAAGCAAAGTACTGGCCAGGCGGAAGACATACCAATAACACTTCTTTAAGCGGGAGTAAATTTTCGCCCCATAATTATAGGCTGCTATGGGTTGCAGTGCCTGTCCGAGGCCGATCGTTATACAGTTCAGGAAAAATGTAACACGGTTTACAATCGAGATGGCCGAAACTGCCGCATCGCTGTAACCACCCGCCAGATGGTTGATCAGCATCGTAGACAAGGCGTTCAACAGGTTTCGTGCAAGAGATGGCATTCCATTAAAAATCACCTTCTTCACGACGGCCGGTTTCCATGTGAAATATTTCGGATGAAAACTGCTCTGTGTCCTGCCCCGAAGGAAAGGCAGGATCAGAATCAGACAGCTCAGATACTGGGTCACCATAGTCGATAGCCCCGCACCGGCAATGCCCATATGACAGACATTGATGAGGAAGGCGTCTCCGAAGAGATTCAGGATTCCTCCACTTGTCAGACCTACCATGCCATAGAAAGCCAATCCTTCATAACGGAGAATATTATTCATTACACAGCCTGTCGTCATGGCCGGCCCGGCCAGAAGGATATAGATCCCATAGATTCTCGCATAGGGAAGAATGGTATTCGTACTGCCCAAAAGCCGCATGAGGGGATCCAAAAAGATCAGTCCGAAAAGGCCGATCAGGGAACCGGTGAGAAGTGACAGGTAAAAACCGCAGGCACTGAAATTCTTTGCTGACTTAAGATCCCTCTGACCGAGTTTCCGGGAAATATTAGTCCCCGCTCCATGGCCGAACATGAAACCGAAGGCTTGCAGGATCGCCATCAGACCAAAAACAACACCGGTTGCTGCACTGGCACTTGTCCCGATTTGGCTGACGAAAAAAGTGTCCCCCATATTGTAAATATTCGTTACCAGCATAGAAATAATGGTCGGAAGCGAAAGTTCCCGAACCAGACGTCCGACCGGCTCCTGCGTCATGCGGTGATATTGCTTCTCATATGCGATTTGCTGCGTTTCTGCATTTCTTTTTTTCATTTTTCTCGATTTCATCTGAAATATTAATCTGGAACTAGGATACCATATCATTTCCCGAATCACTTGTACCAATCTCATTTCACCATGGAATGGGAAAGATACTGATCTTCAAGGCAAAAAGATCGGGAGAATGTGACTCACCACTCTCCCGATCTCTAATAGTATACTCTTATTTACATCTTTTTTACAAGTCAGGCTTGCAATCTCGAAAAGACCTCCCCAATCCGGTCGTGAATCACTATGGTATTCTTGGCCCTGGGCACTGACAGATCACTTTCATTGATAACGGCAAGCGTATCTCCATGGAAATAATGGATAAAAGAAGCTGCCGGATAGACCGTCAGAGATGTCCCGCCAATGATCAGAAGATCCGCCTCGGACAGGGCCCGAATGGCCTTCTCGACCGCATCTTCCGGAAGAGATTCTTCATAGAGCGTAATGTCCGGCCGGATCACACCGCCGCAGCTGCAGTGAGGAACGGCTTCCTTTGACTCGAAAATATAGTCCGACGGATAGACTTTCCCGCATTTCATACAGTAATTACGAAGCGCAGATCCGTGGATCTCAAAAACCTTCCGACTGCCGGCTTTCTGATGGAGACCGTCAATATTCTGCGTTACGATTCCGAGAAGTTTTCCTGTCTTTTCCAGTTTTGCCAGATAGCGGTGCGCTGCGTTTGGCTCTACATTTCTTGTATCCATCTTCTGCCGATGAAATTCGAAGTAGATCTTGGGATGATCGATGAGACAGGAGTGACTGAGGAGATACTCCGGCGGGTACTTGTCGAAATTCACGTCGTGCTGATTATAGAGTCCATCCTTACTCCGGAAATCCGGTATTCCGCTTTCTGTGGAAACTCCGGCACCACCGAAGAATACGATCCGCTCGGACTGGTCAATCGCCTCCTGTAAGGCTTGTATGGCTTCGACATCCATTCCCTACACCTCCAAATCTTCTCCATCACCGAAATATGCGACATAACCGGCCAGAGACCTGGCCTTCTTCAATAAGGACCCGGCATGCAGATAGACTTCGATCTTCGCACGCCCCTTACCATTCTTAGCTTCCTGGATCATATTCTCCCCGGCAGAATTGCCATCAAAAGCCAGAAGGACCGATGGCCGACGCTCGAAGATCTCATAATTAAAGCTCTTATAGATCCCCATGCCTTCGAGATCCGGGCTGACACGGATATTGACATCCGCACTTTTCAGTCTCTTCTTCTCTTCTGCCGTTAAGAGAGACGGAACCATAGCAAAGACTTCAAATTGCCGCTCTTTCGGAAGATTCGAGATTTCCTCTACAAGAAATCCCTCATATCCGGTTAATTTATGACCGACCACAAAGAAATACTCCTCCGGACTGATCGATGCCAGAAGCTTTTGAATCTCTGCCTTGCCATCCTCACGGAGACGGGTCGTCCGACGCTCACTATTGAAGCTTCCGCCCATGAGAATAATCGGGGTCCGATCCCAGGGCAATTCCCGGATTTTTTCCTTCAATTCCGTATTGGCATCGAAATGACGACTGTGGCTGCCTGCGATTGCATGAATGCCGGAAGCCGGCAGGATCTCCGGCATCAGTTTCAGCAGTTTCTCCTCTGTATAATGGGCATTTTCGTAGGCTCTCTTCTTTCTCTGATAAGCAGCCTTGCTGTTTTCGATAATGACCGTCTCTGCTGCCTTCATTCGAGCCATTTCTGCACCACTCAGATGGAGAAGACGGGCCAGAGCCAGTTCTTCCTCCATCGCATCTGTCCCATAGATCGCCGCGCCGTCCGTTCCCTGTACACAGGAGATCCCGGCAGACAGATACTGCTTCAGCGGATGATTCTTCAGAGAATTCAGGTTGTTCAAGCGGACATTGGAAGTCAGCTGAAATTCCAGAACAATATGATTGTCCCTAAGCTGCCGGAGGACTTCTCTGCCCTTTCTGGAGGTCAGACTGTAGGTATAGAGGCCGTGACCGATTCTCATATGCGGCATAGCCTGACCAGGTGCCAGAGAATCTCTGACACAGGCGATGGAGTGCGCAATGTTATCTTTCTGGCTGTCGTTTTCTCCGGCATGCACACGGATCACAAAATCCGGATCCTTAGCTGCTATCTTTAAGATTTCCCGGAAGACCGGCTTTAACTGGATAATATCATTGATCTCTTCGCCCACGAAATCGACACCGGCAACGTAAGGATCCAGAGCCGTTGCATGGAGAACTGACACATTCTGGGCCAGGTAATCACTCGGCGTCACCCGGTCCTTCACAATGGTCAAAGGGATTCGCCGGATGGCCGCAAGAAAGCGGAGCATGACACCGGTCTCCTTGAAAATAGCCGGCATGACCTTATGGACCTCCTCCAGCATCCGAAGAGATTCATATTTCTTGACAAGAGTTGTATCACTGATCTCGGCATAAGAGATGCCCTGTCGTCTGTAATTCCGGGCGATCCAGAGAAGACAGTCCTGAAAGAGGCTGTTCTCGACATAGTCCGGATTTTCGTGATCCTTCTGCATCTGTTTCAGAGCCCGGCGTACCTCGCGATCGGGGATCTGGTCTACATTTCGAAGAGGAAAAGGATCCTCACTCGTCTGACCCTTACAGAAGACGTAACGATAGAGGTAAACCTTCTCCAGATTGGTGAAAACAGCCTGGCCGTCCTTCAAGATCGAGAGAGAGGTCCGGATCTTTACAATATTTTCGGCGGCATGATCGAGATTATCCAGAATCAGGCTGGCGAAATTAAGAAAGGTATTGTCGTTGATCTTCCGGTCCAGATACTTGCCCTTCAGGTCAGAATGAATAAACTGCTTCTCGACCTTAGCCCGGCGGTCTGAAAGCAGGGCCTCCTGGGCCGGCGTCAGCGCCAGGTCCAGCTTTCGAATATAATAAAGGGGATAACGGATCTCGTGGAAAATGCCGAGCGCGATCAGAATGTCCCCCGGCAGATTTGCATTCATGTGGGTATGAAGATCCGAACAGAACTTCAAATCCCGCGGGATATAGGTCTTAAAAATGGTCTCATAGAGATCCAGCTCGTACTCCCGGGTCTGACTCATCAAGGTCTTTGCAATCGATGGAATGGTCGCCTTCCGCTCCACCCGGCCGTCCCGGTAGATATTTGCAACCTTTGTTGCACCCATATGGAAAATGTAGACCTCCCGGTTTTCTCCATCGATAAAACAGGGAATGCTGCCCCGGATGACAAGAAGGCCTTCCTCATTGGTCGAAAGCGGCAGCTGACAGAGGCGGGCCAGATTCCGGATGAGATTGCCGGAATGGTGATTTGGCGTCTCGAGCTCATATTGCAGCTGGTCTAAGTCCCAGTAGAGATTCACCAGAATATCTTTCTCATTATCCAAGGCAAAACTTGTAAAATAGGTCATCGTTTCCTCTCTTTATGCTGCTGTCTTACGGATTCCCGAATTCCAGGTCAAATTCCGACGGTAAGAAACGGGGGCAGACATTGTCCGTTGTTGAAATGACAGAGCTTGCCATCCGGGTCCCGATCCGGCAGGCCTCCCCCAAGGTCTTCCCATAAGTCAGACCGATCGCCACGCCGGAGAAGAAGGCATCGCCTGCGCCGGTCGTATCCACAACGCCGACATTGATGGGCGGGCAATAGCCGGGCTCACCATTTAGTTCCGCATAGACAGCACCCTTTCCTCCCATGGTCACAACCATGCCGGGATAATGGGCCCGTTTCACATTCCGGTCAATGACAGGCATCAATTCCTCCGGTGTCATGCTGCAGTAGTCATCCGAAAAGAGAAGACCCGCCTCCTGCACATTGCAGACCAGAATGCCGGACCTCTGGATCAGATCCCGTCGTTCAATCGCTATCGACATATTGGAAATCGGACAGTAGACCTTCTTGTGGTATTTATCCGCCAGCTCAAAAATTTTCTTTAAGATCAAAGCTTCGATATCGAATTCTACACAGATACTGTCTGCCTCGGCGAAGATCTCATCGCCCTCCTCATTAAGGATCCGAAGGATCTGTGACAGATCCGGCCGTTTGGAAATGGAGGCGATGACATCGCCCTCATTCGAAAAAATGGCAAGCCAGGTTCCAAGCCCGTCTTTGACTTTACGAATATAGGACGTATTCACCTTATGACGAGTTAACTTGTCAATGACTTCCTGTCCCAGGGCACTCTCATCGACGATGGAGAGAAATGTAGGGCGAAGCTCTATATTTGCAATATCTTCCGCAATATTTCTGCTGACGCCGCCATGGACTTCGATGACATTGCCGGCATTCCGGCCGTTCGGCACGTACTGGCCGCTGGGATATCCCTTGATATCAACAAAAGTGGCTCCGATCACAACAATTCCGTTTTTCATATTTCTCTAACTCCATTTCGATCAGGCAGATTCACGCATAGTATCCTTGCTTGGTAACTTCCGCCAAAACCTTACATATGGATCCATCCGAATGCAGATGCCACGCTGGATACCAGAATGATCAAGACAAAAAGCGGTGCCAGCCATTTGATCGTGAAGTTGAAAATACCCTGACGGCGGAATGCACCAGCCTCCAGAACTTCTTCTGCGATCTTCTTTCTGCCGATCACGAAGACGACCAGCATACAGGTGGCAAAAGCAGCGATCGGCATCATAACGGAATTGGTCAGGAAATCAAAGAAGTCCAGAAAACTCATTCCAATGATCTTCACATTAGAAAGCGGGCCATAACCCAAAGCAGAAAGAGATCCGAGAACAATCATGATGCAGCCGATAATGACAGTCGCTTTCTTTCTGGACCAGCCCAACTGATCCTCAAAAGTTGATACAGCACTCTCTTCCAGGGCAATGGCACTGGTCAAGGCTGCGAACAGAACCAGAAGGAAGAAGACCGCACCGATCACATTTCCAAATCCCATAGAATCGAAGATCTTCGGCATAGTAATGAACATCAGCGAAGGTCCGGCCTGGAGATTCTCTGCCGCTTTGTCACCGGAGAAGGCAAAGACGGCCGGGATGATCATAAGACCTGCCATAATGGCAATCAAAGTATCAAAGAATTCCACCTGACGGGTTGCTCCCTCGATCGAGACTTCCTTCTTCATATAGGAACCGAAGGTGATCAGGATCCCCATGGCAATGGACAGGGAATAAAACATCTGCCCCATGGCGGATACGACCGTCATCCAGGAGAAGTTCTTCAGATTCGGAACAAGCAAATAACGGATACCGGCACCGGCGCCGGGACGCGTCATGGAATAAATGCAGACGATCACAGCCAGAACGACCAGAGCCGGCATCATGGTCCGGCTGACTCGTTCAATACCGCCCTGCACTCCCATGAAAATAATGAAGAGAGAGAGAATAGAGAAGATCAGAAACCAGATCTCCGATGTCAGTCCGCTGGTGATCATGGAAGAAAAAGCATCCTCCTTGGCAAGATCATGCGAATTTCCGATACAATATTCAATAAAATAACGAACGACCCAGCCGCCGATCACCGAATAATAGGGCACGATCAGGATCGGAATAATGGCATTGATCCAGCCGCCGATCTGTGACCAGGGCTTCTTACTGAAGTAGCGGAAGGCACCGACCGGGCTCTTCTGTGACATACGACCGATCGCTGTCTCTGCTACGATCATGGTATAGCCGAAAGTCAATGCCAAAATAATATAAATGACGAGGAAGATTCCTCCCCCGTATTTCGCGGCAAGATAAGGGAACCGCCAGATATTTCCCAGACCGACGGATGCGCCGGCTGCGGACAAGACATAACCTATTTTTCCTGTAAATTTACTGCGTTTTTTTGTTTCCATTTGTCAACTGTGATAATCGGCCTTGCAGGTAACCAACCTTCTATCATTTCTCCTTCCATTTATGATATATAGCTTTATTATTATACGTTCAATGACAGTTGAATTTCAATACAGCTATGTGTGATTTTCCTTCAACTTTTTTCAAGTTCAAAAAATCCTCCGGCCTTGTGGCCGGAGGAGCCTTGTAAAATAATGGATTCTGCGATCAGGATTTCTCTTTCTTCGAATGGTCCTGGTAGACGATAAATTTGTTCTCATGCAATGTCTTCATGTATTTGCCGAGTCTCTCGTAAAGCGGCTCCGCCTTTTCGCCGAACTCTTTCTTCACCATCTGCCCGATCTCATAGACCGAGGTCTCACCGTCCAGCTTCTGCCAGACGAAGGATCCCAGGTCATCCAGCTCGATATCGGAGAAGCGGGGCTTCTTCGCAAGCACCTGTACCAGCTTGTCGGCAAGCCCTTTATGCTCGATCCGGACCAGGACATGACCATTCTCAGCCAGTTTCCAGGAATAGAGCGCATTCCGATGAGGTTTAAAATCCAGTAGATTCTCACTTTTCTTCATCGGATTTGTCCTTTTTCAGAACCATATGTAAGAGGGTAGCTGCCAGGAGAATGAAGAGGATCAGAGAGCCGATGCTTCCGAGACTGAAAGTGGAGGAGACATCGATATTCAGCTTAGCTGCAGCAAATGCAGCCAGGAGAATACCAACCAGACCCTCGCCGGCAATCAGACCAGAGGAGTAAAGGATACCGCGGTTATTCGCTGCCTTACGCTCTTCTTCACTCAGGGTACGCTTCTTATCAACATAGAGACGAATGAGTCCGCCAACCATCATCGGAAGGGAAATATAGATCGGCAGGTAGAGTCCTACAGCAAAAGGCATAACCGGAATGCCCATGATCTCAACGACCACGCCGATGAAGACGCCTGCAAAAATCAAAGCCCAGGGAAGATTTCCCTTCATAACGCCCTCAACGACCATCTTCATGAGTTCTGCCTGCGGAGCCGGAAGCGCCTGGCTGCCATAGCCCATTCCACTGTTCAGAAGATAGAGAGTTCCTCCGATCGCAACAGAAGATGTCAGAACACCGATGATCTCACCAATCTGCTGTTTCCAGGGAGTCGCTCCAACGATATAACCGGTCTTCAGATCCTGTGAGGTATCGCCTGCAATGGCAGATGCGATACAGATGATCGATGCAATGACAATGGCACCGGTCATGCCCTTCATCCCGACATTTCCGGTTGCCTTCAGAATAGCGGTAACAATCAGAAGGGTTGCAATGGTCATACCGGAAACCGGGTTATTGGAAGATCCGACGATACCGACCATTCGGGCTGATACCGTTACAAAGAAGAAAGCGAAGATAATGATAAGGATCGTTCCGCCCAAGCCGACCGGGAATACCGGAAGGATCCAGATCAAAAGGGCTGCAATAACGATACCGATCACCAGGGCTCTTGCCGGCATATCCTTATTGGTACGGATGGCATTACCGACCTTAGAGCCGTATCCCTTGATAGAACCGGAGAAAGCCCTGATCATCATGGGAAGAGATTTTAGAAGGCTGATAATACCGCCGCATGCTACGGCACCGGCACCGATGTATTTGATATAAGATTTCCAGAGCACAGGTGCTGCCATGGAAGAGATCGGATCAGCTCCCGGATAGATAACCATGTCACCGCCGAAAACATAGATCAAAGGCATGAGAACCAGCCATCCAAGCAGACCACCGGTCAGCATGTAAGAAGAGATCTTCGGTCCGCAGATGAAACCAACACCCAGAAGAGAAGGCAGGGTATCCATACCGATACCGGCTCCTTTGTAATTCTTAAAATCATAGGTGATCTCACTGGGGAAGATCTTCAGGCCATCTGCCAGGAATTTAAATAGAGCTGCGATCCCAAGTCCGGAGAATACGGTCTTTGCATTAGCACCGCCCTCTTCACCGGCCTGAAGGACTTCCGCGCAGGCAGTTCCTTCCGGATAAGGAAGAGTTCCATGTTCCTGAACGATCAGGGCATTCCGAAGGGGAACCATGAAAAGCACACCCAGAACACCGCCGACCATACAGATGACGGCAATCAGAGCAAAGGAAGGATAAGAAGTCTTTCCATCATTTGCCCACATAAAAATAGCAGGTAAGGTGAAAATTGCACCTGCTGCAACAGACTCACCTGCAGAACCGATGGTCTGTACCATATTGTTTTCGAGAATGGAGTCTCTGTGCAAAATCACACGGATAAGACCCATGGAGATTACTGCGGCCGGAATGGATGCAGAAATCGTCATTCCGATCTTCAATCCCAGATAAGCATTTGCTGCTCCGAAGACAATTGCCAGAAGAATACCGATGATAATGGAAAACGGCGACAACTCCCGCATGGCTGTGTCTGCAGCAACAAAGGGTTTAAATTCCTTTTGTTCACTAGTCATTTGTAAAACCTTTCTATTTTCTAAAACCTTCCTCTTGTGATAGAGACGAAAAAAGACCGCTATGAAAGCGGTCTATATTTCTCCCCCTCCCATCTCACATACAAGAGACAGTATAATTCTGATTCTTTTATGTGTCAACACGTTAAAGTGAATTGGTTTCACGAATTGGTTTCACGATTTGGTTTCACATAAGCGATCTTCCGACAAAATTCTTCTCAAGGAGCGGGTCTTTTGCCCAGTCTTCAAGGCTTTCCTCCTTCGACAGAACCTTAGAGAATCCAAGGATAAGGCTTGCTGCCTTGGGTATGGCCTCTTCGAAATGCCGGGTCAGCTCCTGATTGGAAGAAGCGCAGGACAGATTTGCTTTCTTATTTATGATATGTCCTTTCAAGGTCTGGTACTTTCCCAAAACACGCAGTGCCGAATAGATAAAGTTTCTCTTATGATCTGTGGGGCAAAGGAGAAGCTGATGAAATTTCACAAAGGACTCCAGGGCTTCTCTTACCGTTTCGGCAGAAAGTCCGGGATAGAAGACCTGGATGATTTCAGATGTATAGGCATCTGACGGAAAACCGGGGATCCTGCTGTAGGACAGGGGATCCTTCTTTTCCTTTACAAGAAGGCTTCGATCGAATTCGCCCTCGATTTCATAATGGCTGATGGAACTTGTCTCTGCATACGAATCAATATATTCGTGGCACATGGCATCCAATGTGAAATGACAGACCACCCCGTAGAGATAAACCCGCCGGGCCTCATAGTCTTCGCCCTCTTCCATCTGATAGGCATCCGAGAACCATCTTTTCCCGCTCTTCTCATGCATGGTTTTCCCGAGCCGGGAAACAGCATTCGCCTTCAAAGGATGATAGTAAAAAAGAATATCCGGCCCCTGGAGGCCTGCCAGATAGAGGTCCCGATGTCTACGAATACTTTCTTTCAAAGGATCCGGCAGCGTCTGAAAAACGCGAATCCCAAATAATGTATGTGCAAATCCTGCTGGCATAAAGTACGCTCCTTTCAATGTGATCCGATGGTTTTATCCTCAAATGATTCTATGATATACGTATCAAAAGTGGCTTTTGCCACTCATATCAGTCTATTCTCCAGGTTTCCATGCTACAAGCGGATCCGGTGCATCCCTATGAGGCCCCAGCATCTTCTCCATCCAGATCATGTCATACCAGCGATCGAATTTATAACCGCAATCATGAAAACATCCGATCAGGCGATAGCCCATTTTGGCATGAAAATCCGCGCTGTTTTTTGTCAAAGTCTCATCTTCTGTCTTAGGATAAGCGATACAGGAATAAACATTTAAGATATGCATTTCTTGAAGCGCACCTTCCAAAGCCATGAGAAGTTTCTTCCCCAGACCCCGATGACGAAGAGTATGATCGAGATAGATCGTGCTCTCTGCCGACCAGTCATAAGCCTTTCTCCCATAGAAAGGGCCGGCATAGGCATAACCTAAAATCTTTCCGCCCTCTTCCGCTACGAGATAAGGATAGCGACGGAGTGTCTTTGTCATCCGTTCCTGAAATTCCTCCAAGGAAGGGCAGGTCCATTCAAAAGTGATCGCCGTATTCAAAACATAATAGCGGTAGATTTCGAGGATTGCAGACGCATCTGTTATCTTCGCAGGGCGAATCACAATTCCCGTGATGTCGTTTTCTTTTGTACACATAAATCAGAGAATTCCTTCCAAAATTTCCCCATTCCTGGAAACAAGAAAATTTTAACATATTTCAGGGGAAATGATGTATCTTATTGTTATAGGCCCTGTGAACCCTGTGAGCAGGATTTGCCATTTTCCTGGCTGCAAATGCCAGATCTTTCAAATGAATTTTCAAATGATGGAGTGACTGACCTATGCTATACATTCTATTTCTGATTTTCGGCACGATCTGCATTCTTTATGGAATCTTGATCGGCTCCGCCCGCTCCGGCACCGGATTTTTTCTGGTCTGGCTGCTTGTCGGCGGGCTTTTCCTCTTCCATGGATTCGCCCTGCATTTCCACTGGCTGGACCGGATTCCCATCTGGCTCCGTAGAACGAATCGGATCCTTCTGGTCTGCCTTGTTTTTCTCATCGCAACCAGCATGGTCTGCATTTTCTCAGGCTTCCGGCCTCCTTCCGGGACAGAAGCGGATACCATCATCGTTCTGGGCGCCCAGGTCCGCGGCAGAAAGCCTTCCCGAGTCCTCCTGCATCGCCTGGAAACTGCAGAAAGTTATTTGAAGGAGCATCCTAAGACCAAGTGTATCGTTTCCGGCGGCCAGGGTTCCAACGAAGCTCTGCCGGAAGCCACAGTCATGAAAAACTGGCTCCTTGACCGAGGCATTTCAAAGACCCGGATCCAGGCCGAGACCCGGTCACGGAACACGAACGAGAACCTCCTGTTCAGTCAGAGGCTTTTAGATCCAAATGCAGACCGGGTTTTCATTGTCACCAGTAATTTCCATGTCTTCCGGAGCGTAAAACTGGCCGAAAAACAGGGATATCGCAAGGTATCCGGTTTGCCGGCGCCGACCGAATCCCTGTATCTTCCCAATAACATCTTCCGCGAATCGCTGGCTATCATTAAGGATAAGATGGTTGGGCATATTTGATTACAGTGTCAAAAGTCTTGCCACAGGGCATGCTTGCATGCCCTGTGAGCAGACTTATTGACACGCCCCACATGAGATAGGTAACGATGGCGAAGCATTTCATGTAATACAAGAGCTACTAAGGAGAAAAAAATGAAGATTCAAAATCAAACAGATAGCAATAAAAATAATAAGGAAAGGCAGACAGAAATGGATCGTCACCCCCGCTACAAGGCCGCGATTTTCGACATGGATGGAACAGTTCTCGATACCCTGGAGGATCTGAAGGATGCCTTAAACTATGCCATGCAAAAAAGCGGGCATAAGATTCGCCTGGATCGGCAGCAAACTGCTCTTTGTTTCGGAAGCGCTGTACATGTTGCCATTCAGAGAGCCCTGGCGATTGAAAATGGGATGGCCGAACAGGATCTCCTGCTGATTGGCACAACCGGTCATGATAAAGTGGATGGCATTGATGAAAATGAAGTGAACCGCATTCAGGCCATCTATAAACCCTATTATGAAGCACATTGTGCTGATAAGACCGGTCCTTATGCCGGCATTCCGGAATCCATTCAGAAACTCCGCGCCGCTGGTATTCCTTGCGCAGTCGTATCCAATAAACCGGATCCTGCCGTTCAGAGCCTGGTTTCCTCTGATTTCCCGGGTGTCTTTGATTTCGCTTTGGGTGAAAGGGAAGGGACCCGGCGGAAACCGGCTCCGGATATGACGCTTCAGTCCCTGAAAGCACTGAATATCGATCCTTCCGATGCGGTCTATATTGGAGACACGGAGATCGATTTTCGAACAGCAAAAAATTCCGGTCTCGACTGCATTTCGGTGACCTGGGGCTTCCGGAGCAGGAAATTCCTGGAGGACCTCGGTTCCAGAGTCATTGTAGACCGGCCGGATGAGATGGTAGATGTGATTTTGGGAAAGTGATAAGACGGGTCCTATGTCAGCGACCGTCGAAAAGTACAGGCTCTCCGAGTCATTCTAGGTGTAGGGCCGTGACAGGCCGACCTGATTCCCTTATTTCAGCCGGGGCCGAATGACCTCCATGAGATTCCAGATGATCTCCGCTGTCAGGCCCCAGATCAGGCCCTCCGGCGTATCATAGAAATAAACCGGCCGATGTACATCGCGCCACTTCAGATCCCTGCCGCCCGGAATTTTATCGAAAGGAAAGTCCGAATCCGGGCTGGTCTTTGCGGTCACACCTGCTACCACCGGCTCATGCTCCAGAAACCAATCGAGGGGAAGAACAAAGACCCGTGAGATCTCATCTTTTGAGAAACTTCCCTGATAGTTCTGCAGCTCTCCAAGAAAAGAAGTTACCTGGATCCCGCCGGGACCCTGCAAGACATGCATAGGGCAGATCATACAGATCTTATGTCCATTGACCCGGTTTAACTCCAATTCTTCTTCCGTTTCGCGGCATGCCGCATCTTCCGGACTCTCGCCCTCTTCCACATGCCCGCCTGGAAAACAGATATCCCCGCCTTGCTTTATATTTTCCGAACGTACTTCAAAAAGCAAATTGTAGCCGGTCGAATGGTCATCGTCAGCCGATTTCTGAAGAAGCTGGGCAAAGCCGGCGTAGGCATTCTCCCGATGGAGATGGAAGGTCTCGTCCGGGTCGTCCTTGGACTCCTGGTATTTCAGCTCCTTCGGAACCTGCGTATCATGCAGAAGCGGAATCAAAACGGCTGCTTTCCCCTGGTCCCAGGCAACCGGCTCCAGAGTATGTTTTCTTAAGGTTAAAAGATTCAAATTCATAGGCATTTATTCCAAGACACGGAGTACATTGTCAATATTTTTTACCGAATGATTCTTCATCAGGACTTCCATAGCAGTTTCCAGGATATTGCGCTCCACATCATGCACAATAATAATGATCGATACGATACCGTCCTCTTCCCGGTCGGTCTGCTGCGTCATGGTTTTGATGCTGATTTCATAAGTGCCGAGTGTCGATGCGATCTGTCCCAGCACACCGGGGCGGTCCTCCGCGCTCAGGCGGATATAATAAGGATTCCGTCCCTCCCCCAAAAAATCCAAAGCCGCATCATAGCGAAGATGCGGGGTCAGATCATAGGCCGCGCCCTTCTCGATCTTTCTTGCTTCGCCAATCACATCACCGATGACCGCACTTCCGGTCGGGAAGGGGCCGGCTCCACGTCCGTAGAACATCAGGTTGTCTACTGCATTTCCGGTAATGTAGACCGCATTGAATTCATTATTCACATTTGCCAGGGGATGATCCATCGGCACGAGAGAAGGCTCTACATTGCAGGTCAGGGCACCATCTCTTCTCTCTGCAGAAGCCAGAAGCTTGATGGTATAGCCGAATTCCCTGGCAAAATTGATATCCTTACTGCTGACATCCGAAATACCCCGGGTCGGGATCTCATCCGGTGCTACCCCGATACCGAATAGCAGAGAGATCAAAATCGACAGCTTATTTGCGGCATCGATGCCCTCGACATCCGCTGTCGGATCCGCCTCGGCAAAGCCCTTGGCCTGAGCATCTTTTAATACGTCTTCATAAGATGCGCCGTCTTCGGTCATCCGGGTCAGAATATAGTTCGTGGTTCCATTCAATATGCCTTGAACGGAAGAAAATTCGTTACAGATCAAAGCACTTGTAATGGCATTTAAAATCGGAATACCACCCGCAACACTGGCTTCAAAACGAAGCATTAATTGTTTCTCGGTAGCCAGTTCCTGCAGCATCTTGCCATTCTTTGCAATGGCGGCCTTGTTGGCTGTGACAACATGCTTTCCGGCTTTTAGGGCTTCTGCCATATAGGTTGTGGCCGGCTCTACACCGCCGATCAGTTCAATCACGATCTGGATCTCAGGATCATCCAGGATATCCCGGATATCTGTCACATATTTTTCCTTGGGAATATCAATGCCGCGGTCCTTTTCCGGATGACGATTCAAGATCTTTACGATCTGCAGATCGAGATCCGTCGCTTCTTCGATTTTATGGCGATTCGTCTCTAAGGTCATATATGTTCCACGGCCTATATTTCCAATGCCAAGCATTCCGATTTTTACAGTCTTCATGTCTGTCCTCACAATTCTTTGGTTCTGTTGATGGAGATCTTTTTCTTTTTCCTGTTTTTTATTCTACAGTATGGCTGGCAAAAGTATATTGATTACTGATCTTGCCCGAAAATTGCTTCCCTGATTCACAATCCTCTCATCATTTTACTACAAGAGGAACATTTCTGTATAGTAAAACCGCTGGAGTTCGCGCTTCCCAGCCGGCATTTGTCCCTTCTGCACAATCTGCATGATATTCTCTTACTTCCTCTTCACCATCTGCACGGTATAGTCCGTGTCAAAATGCAGATCGCAGATATATTTTTCCCCGATCGTCCTGTGAACCTCTTGTTGAATTTCCCGGTCCAGTTCCTCCGGTGGTATTTCAAAGCCAAACGGCATCAGAACATCAAAAACCAGCGTGGTATGGAGGGATCCCGGAACGGTTCGAAAATCATGCATGGAAAGGCTCGGACTGATCTCCTGCAGGATGGAAAGAACCTGTTCCTGAAGCTTTAATACCCTTGGATCATCGGTAACAATCGGATCCATATGAATGGTTGCGGTACAATGAAGCTTGTTTTCCAGTTCTCTCTCTGCATGATCAATGATGTCATGAAGCTCGATAATATCCCCATCCGCCGGCACTTCGGCATGGAGAGAAACGATCCGGCGGCCGGGCCCGTAATCATGCACGATCAGATCGTGAATTCCTGTGATCCTTTTATCCTGCTCTCGCATGATGGTGCGGACTTCCTTGATAAATTCCGGATCCGGCGCAGTCCCCAGTAAGGGGTTCAGGGTATCCTTTGCCGACTTCACACCGCCAAAGAGGACAAAAACACCGACAAAAAGTCCGCCAACTGCATCCAGCCATTGAATTCCCGAATAATGTGATAATAAGGTAGTTAAGATGACAACACTGGTTGAGATACAGTCTGAGAGCGAGTCAATTGCTACTGCCTGGATGGTCGGCGACTGAATCTTTCGTCCGATCGACCGGTTATAATAAGCCATATAAAACTTCACCAGAATGGTCATAGAAAGAACCAGAATCAAGATCGGCGAAAATACCGTAACCTTGGGATGAATCAGGCGAAGAAGGGACTCCTTGATTAATTCAAAGGCCATGATCAAAATCAGCGTTGAAACGATAAAGCCTGCAATATACTCAATTCTTCCATGACCGAAAGGATGTTCCGGATCCGGTTTCTCTTCTGACATTTTAAAGCCTACCATAGTCACCAGCGAGGACCCGAAATCCGACAGGTTGTTCAAGGCATCCGCGATGATTGAAATCGAGCCGGAAAACAAGCCGGTAATCATTTTTCCTATAAAAAGAAAAAGGTTCAGAATCAGACCTGCAATTCCGCAGATCCTTCCATATAGAGCCCTTTTTTCTTCCTCGCTTGTGTTTGATTTGATCAATATTTTTTCTAAGATTGTAATCATAAGATTGATGTCACCTGCTTACTAATCGATCTAAAGCCTTGGCTGATATTGTTTACTCTTGCCTGTCTTTGCTTGTTTTTGTTCTTGCTTGCTTTGCTTCTCTTGCATAGCCCCGCTTACTGTTATAAGTACTGATATAAGTGCTGATTGCTATAGTCAGCCTGCTTACAGCCTGCTTATATATCATTCCATTATATGCTTTTTCGACTGAGGAAAAAGTTTTTTCGACAGAACCGTCTGGAAAATCGATATATGAAATCTTTTCAAAATCATGCGCATTCTGAGTAGAAAAAAGGCCTATTCTGAGGCAAAAAATTCGATATATGAAATCTTCTGAAAATGATGCTATTTATTCGCTCAAAAAACACGCATGAATTTAAAAAGATTTGATATATCGAATTTTGGAGCCCATCTGTACGCTATAGAAGCCTGGAAACACGCATGATTTTGAAAAGATTTCATATATCGAATTTTGAAGCCCATCTGCACATTGTCGGAACCTGGAAACACGCATGATTTTGAAAAGATTTCATATATCGAATTTTGAAGCCCATCTCTACATTGTCGAAGCCGGGAAGCGGCTTGCTCTGCCTGGCCGGCGTTGAAATGACTATTTGAATAGAGTATGATTGCAAACAGAATATTTGCATACAAGAAAGGACCCATCGATCATGGAACTGAACCATTATCTTACTTACATCGGAAACGAACTGAAATCTCTGACCGCCATCGCCAGCCCGACCGGTTTTACGAAACATGCCACAGACTATCTCATGCAGGAGCTCACCGGTCTTGGCTACCAGCCAAGCCTGAGCCGCAAGGGCAATGTCCACTGCGAGATCGGCGGTGAAGGTCATCCCCTGGTGCTGGCCGCTCATGTCGACACCCTTGGCGCCATGGTCCGTTCCATCAAAGACAATGGCCGTCTCCGCCCGACCACCCTGGGCGGTCATCAATGGTCCACAGCTGACGGCGAAAACTGCACCGTTTTCACCCGTGACGGCCGCTCCTACACCGGTGTCGTCCTGAACATCGAGCCTTCCGTTCATGTTGCAGATGAAAAGATAGACCAAAAGGAAGAAAATATGGAAATCCTTCTGGACGAAAACGTTGACAGTAAGGATGCTGTCAAAGCGCTCGGAATCCAGACCGGAGATATCATCGCCATGGATCCCAGAACGATCATTACAAGATCCGGCTATATCAAGAGCCGCTTCCTCGATGACAAACTTTCCGCGGCAACGCTTCTTGGTTTTGCCAAATGGGTCAAGGAAGAAGGGATCTCCTTAAAGCGGAAAGTCACTCTGATTTTCACTGTATATGAAGAAGTCGGACACGGCGGAAGTTTTGTACCGGAAGATACCGAGGACATGCTTTCCGTCGATATGGGCTGTGTTGGCGCAGATCTGGGGTGTACGGAACGGATGGTCTCCATTTGTGCCAAAGATTCCGGAGGCCCTTACAATTATGACATGGTTTCCGAACTGGCATCAACCGCCAAAGCCCTTGGCCTTTCTTATGCCATCGATATCTATCCCCACTATGGTTCTGATGTGGAAGCCACACTTCATGCCGGCTACGATATCCGCCACGGCCTGATTGGTGCAGGTGTCTATGCCTCCCATAATTATGAAAGGTCCCACATGGACGGCGTGAAGAATACCTTCCTCCTGCTCCAGGGATTTGTACAAAGAGATCTTGCCTGAGAGATCTTGCCTGAGAGATCTTGCCTGAGAAATCTTGCCTGAGAGATCTTGCCTGAGAAAAATGTATGCCCGCCGGCATAGCTGACGGGCTATTTTTGTATACAGGCGACATTCTACAATCCACAATCTGAAATTAATACCAATCTCCACTTGTCATATTTTTGCACTTATAGTGATATCGCCGAAAGAGCTTGAATTTACAAATTCCTTCTTTTCTTTTGACTTGTATTTGATATAATACACTTAATGTTAATAATTTAACAATGTTTAAGGGGGTCTGACAAACCTGTCTGTCATGACCTATGGAGTCAGCATAAAAGGAGGACTTATGAAGGTATTAGTCATCAACTGCGGCAGCTCATCACTGAAATTCCGTCTGATGGAAATGGATGATGAAAGCATCCTGGCAAAGGGGCTCTGCGAACGAATCGGATCGAAATTCGGTCACTTCCGCTACGAACCGACCAATGCCGAGCGACTGGAAAGAGATTGCGATCTTCCGGATCACGATGCAGCCGTAAAGATGGTCATTGAAACCCTGATCAGCGAAGACCATGGCGTCATCGAAAGCGTTGACGAAATTGATGCCGTCGGACACCGTATCGTTCACGGCGGTGACAAGTTCTCCGGACCTGCTTGCCTCACACCTGAAGTCATCCGCGACATCGAAGACTGTTCCGCCCTGGCTCCCATTCACAACCCGGTCAACCTGATGGGGATCCGTGCTTGTCAGAAATATATGCCAAACGTTCATATGGCCGGTGTCTTCGATACAGCATTTCATCATACATTACCGGAAGAAGCCTATCTCTATGGCATTCCTTATGAATATTATAAGAAATATAAGATCCGCCGTTATGGTTTCCACGGTATGAGCCATGAATATGTTGCTCGCCGGACTGCAGAAGTCATGGGCGTTCCTTTTGACCGTTGTAAGCAGGTTGTCTGCCACTTAGGGAATGGTGCATCCATCACGGCAGTTAAGAACGGCAAGTCCGTTGATACTTCCATGGGTTACACTCCTCTGGAAGGTATCATCATGGGGACACGTTCCGGTTCCATCGACCCTGAGATCATCAATGTCATTGCCAAGAAGGAAAAACTGGATACCCAGGGCGTCATGGACGTCTTGAACTATAAGTCCGGTGTCTATGGCCTGAGCGACTTCCTCTCTTCCGATATTCGTGACCTGACCGTAGCTTATGGCAAGAATGATCCCAATGCCATTCGTGCATTGAATACCTATGTTTATGCAATCGTAAAATACATCGGTGCTTACGTCACAGTTCTCGAGGGCGTTGATTCTATTACTTTCACCGCCGGTGTCGGCGAGCACTCTGCTTTTGTTCGGAAATTAGTCTGTGAGAAACTGTCCTTCCTGGGAGTCAAACTGAACGATGTCGCAAATGATAATGTCCGCGGCGAAGCCTTGATTTCCCTGCCCGATTCTCATATCCGAATTTTTGTGATTCCGACCGACGAGGAACTCTCTATCGCACGTCAGACCGCAGCACTGGTTGAAGAAGTGAAAAGCAAAGAAGCGAATCATATGTGAGCCCCTACTCTGTCCTCAGGGCCGAAACCGGATCACTCTTCGATGCCTTTTGCGCCGGCAAAAGACCGGAAATCAAAGTCAGAAAGATCGACAGGGCCACAAGTTCAACGGCATTCAGAATCGGCAGGCTCACATGCACACTCATATCCGGAATAAAATGCGGGATCAGGAAAAGATTTGCAGGTAAAAGAATCAGTTCCGTCAAGGCGATTCCGATGAACCCTGCCAAAAGACCTGTAATAAAAGTCTCTGCATTAAAGACGTTCCGAATATTCCGCTTGCTTGCGCCCAGGGCCCGAAGGACACCAATCTCCTTTCGCCTCTCCAGAACACTGATATAAGTAATAACACCGATCATGATCGATGAAACGACCAGAGAGATCGCCACAAAAGCAACCAGAACCGTTGTTACCGTATTCATAATCTTCGTGACGGAAGTCATCAGAGAGCCGATGGTATCGGAATAAGTGATCACCTTATCCTTCTTCCCCTTGGCCTTCATTTCCTTATTGTAATGATTCAGGATCGACAGGACCTGGTCCTTCTCGGTGAAATTCTTCGGATAGATGTCGATCTCCTCCGGCTGATCCGGATCCGCATAGCCGAAAGCCTGCAGATTGCTGTCGAAACTCTTCTGCTTGCCGTCTTTGACCATGGAGGTCATCAAAGCCTGCAGATCCTCCGGCGTCATATTCAGTTTGATCGCCCCTGCAAAAGCCTTGGGATCGAAAGCGAAAGACGACATTGCCTTCTGCATCGACGTCTGAATGGACTTCGACAGCTCTCCCATCATTTGCTTCATCGCATTTTTCATCACTGTCTGAAGCTGTCCGGCGACAGAAGCCGCCGCTTTCCCCTCCGCATCCATCAGTGCCTTCTCTAAATTGGCCGAAAGCCGATCGGTATTGATGGACTTCGTGACGATGGACAAGAGCTCACTTTGCCCCAAATCCGTATTCAAAAAAGCCATGAAAGAGGCCGGCAAATCGCTGATCACCGGCAAATTCCCCTGCTTTTTGGCATAAGAATCATATCCGGAAATATAGACCGAAGCCAGCTCTTCCAGATCATCCCCGGAAAAATGAAAGTTCGAGATCCGATCCCGGATGGCCTCTGATGCATCCGGATGATTAGTGATCGCTGCCTGGATATCCCGAACCGCCTGTTTCGAGAGATACGCCTGGACAATGGTATTGTTATCAGCTTCCCCATGCTCTTTTTTATAGTCTTCTACATACTTATTGTAAGAATTCAGAAGATCCGGTAAGATCGCCTGAATCAGCTTCTCCACTTCCTCCGGTGTCACCATGGCATCCTGATTCCTGGAAAGGATCTTCTGAAGCTCGCTTGCCAGAAGCTCTTTTCCCTCATCGCTCTTAAGATAGGCTTGCATTGTCGTACCGATATTCCGATAATCGGTCCCGGGCCCGGCCTTGGCACTATAATCCAGATACAGGTTCAAAAGGTTCGAAAAGGCATTGTTTAGATCTTCCGGCTTAGCTGTTACTTCTACGCCATCCAGTAAAACAGAAGGATCCAAAGCAGAAAGAAGATCCTGGTTTACATTTGTAAGACCGGATGTCAGGGCAGACGGATCCAGGCCCGAGAAGGCTTTCGCATAATCGATGCCTGCTCCGGCCCCTGCGAAAGCGGACGACAGATCCCCTATGGAATTGCCCATGGAGAATGCCTCTTGCATGGCCGAAGGATCGACCGTAAAAAGCTTGCTCAGATCCATCTCGCTGTTATCCTCTTCTTCGTCGAAAGGCTTGCCGGTCAGGACATTGATCTGTGGCGATGCCTTTTGGGCTTTCACGACCTCGCTATCCTTGGCGTGCTTCATCATATCGAAGACCAGATCGGAGGTATAGGCGATGCCGGACTGGAGCATGGAGGAAGAATTACCGGACTTCTGCTGGACGACACCGGTGATCTTCAGTTTCTGGCCACGATTCACAAGGTTTCTGACATAGGAAGTGTCATTTGCCTTATTGGTCCAGACCTGGTAACTGCTGTCATAGGAATACAGGTCGGAGGGGTAGACCATGTAGAAATCAAGATCCATAAAATCCTTGTAAGTAAAGGACTTATTCAAGGAGCTTGATCCGGTGCCTGTGCCAGCACTGGCGGAACTGTTCTTGCTTCCATCGGCCAGGTTCCCGGAACTTTTAGCTGGTGCTGAAGAACCAGAACTGCCAGCCGAGCCGACAGTACCTAGCCCCTTGGAAACCTTAGACTTCAACTCTTCCACCGGACGAAGGCCAAGGGTATAGAGAATGGTATCATTCAAACTGCCTCTCTGGTTTAAAATCAAAACCATCTCGTTCTTATTCTTCGGCCAATAGCCGGCCTTCAAGGAATACTGTTCCTTATAGAGGCTGGCATTTTCCGGCAGCATGGTGAAAATATCCGTATTCATGGCAGTGCCCATCATACTGCTCATCTGACTGTTTCCAAGGCTTAAACTGTCATAGGTCTGATTCGGATTGACCTGGGTAAAACCGGGATTCCCATCGCTCAGGCGATAGATCTGCGGCGTCAGATTATAATGATATTCAATGGCATTCACGTGGGATTCCATGCCGGACTTCCCGCCATCCAGATATTTTTTGAGAGAAGTCAGGTCATTGGTCTGGATCTGACTTATGAGATTCAGAGTCTCCGTCTGAATGGGGACTTCCGTATTCAGATTCTGTTTTTTATCCTGATTTTTACCCGAAGAACTTCCCTTCTTCCCATCCTCAGAATCCGCATCATTCGAACTGCCCGATCCGCCCGTCAAAAGGGATGCAAAATCAAAACCGGTCTTCTGGATCTGCACCGGATAGCTGGCCAGGGCGTCCGACTCCTGATTTTCAATATACTTATTCACACCGTTGGAAAGCGACAGAATCAGTGCAATCCCGATAATTCCAATGGATCCGGCAAAGGCCACAAGGAAGGTTCTGGCCTTCTTCGACCTCAGGTTATTAAAACTTAAATGCAAAGCGGTCAAAAAGCTCATCGACGCCCGGCCGATCCGCTTATGGATCGGTTCTGCCACAGCCTCCGGTTCATAAGGGTCGCTGTCAGAGATGACCTTTCCGTCCTTAATCTTCACAATTCGCGTGGCATACTGATAAGCCAGGTCCGGGTTGTGAGTGACCATAACAACCAACCGATCCTTGGCGACTTCCTTCAGAAGCTCCATGACCTGAACCGAAGTCTCGGAATCCAGTGCTCCGGTCGGCTCGTCCGCCAGCACAATATCCGGATCGTTGACCAGAGCTCTTGCAATTGCCACTCTCTGCATCTGCCCGCCGGACAGCTGGTTTGGTTTCTTATGTAAATGTTGACCAAGGCCGACTTTGTTCAAAGCCTCTTCTGCTCTCTGCCGTCGTTCTGCCCCGGAGATGCCGGAAATCGTAAGGGCAAGCTCTACATTTGACAAAACGCTCTGATGCATGATCAGATTGTAGCTCTGAAAAACGAAGCCGATCGTGTGATTCCGATAGGCATCCCAATCACGATCCCTGTATTTTCTTGTAGAGACGCCATTGATGATAAGGTCGCCGCTGTCATAACGGTCGAGACCGCCGATGACGTTCAGAAAAGTTGTTTTCCCTGAGCCGGAGGGGCCGAGAATTGCGACAAACTCATTGTCCCTAAGATTCAGACTTACCCCGTCCAAAGCCTTTTGAACGAAATTTCCGGTCTTATATTCTTTTCTCAGTTTCTTCACCTGAAGCATGCTATTTCCTCTTATTAGACTAAAAATCAAAAGTGCCCTATGTCCTATGCGAACTTGCCCGATTCCCCGGTCGGGGGTTATACTGATAAAAAGTTACAGTGAAATCAACGAAAGAAATGAAGAGCGATCCTGCTCCTATCATTCCATTGGAGAAGTCATGTCTGATTCGAAGTCCAAGCAAACCCGCCGATTGATCGACGCCAGAAAAGTCCAGCTGAAGCACGCCAAAATCGAAAAACGAATTCTGAATCTGTCCATGGTCGGCTGCATCATCTTCCTGGCATCCGAGATTTTCATGGCTGCACTCACGCACTCCAGAACCCTCCTGTCCGACTGTCTCTGGGATTCCGTCGACCTCGTTCTTCTCCTGCCAATGCTTGTACTTTCGCCCCGCCTGTCACGAAAAAAAGTCAGCGAGAAGCGTTCCTTCGGTTTCTATCCCGTCGAATCCCTTTTGGTCGTTGCGAAGACCTTCGTCCTGATTGCCCTCTCCATCATCCTGATCGTCGAGAATATTCAATCCATCCTGCACGGAGGAAATGTCATCGATGGCGGCCTGATCTCCATCTACGAAATCCTGGTCAGCCTTTTTTGCATGGTATTCTATCTCGTTTTAAAACACATGGAACATGACTTCGAATCCCCGATGATCGCAACCGAAGTCTACACCTGGAAGCTGGATTCCTACAGCACCCTTGCCATCAGTGCCGGTTTCGCCATGGAATTCTTCCTTCGAAAGACCCCGGCTGCCTGGCTGACACCATATATCGACCCGGTTCTTGCTATCATCGTAACCGCAAGCCTGGTCTTCGAACCTCTCTCCATGTTAAAAGAAAACCTCCACGATCTCTTGCTTTTTGCACCCGATCCGGAAATTATGGAAGAAATCCGGACTGTTGTCGAACGCCGCCTGGCCGATGCACCTTACCGTATGACCTTCCTCGATGTCGTAAAAACCGGCCGTATGTTCTGGATCGGTATTTATTTCAAACCCGACCAAGGGCAGATCGACTTCAAGCAGATCTACAAACTCGTCTGGGAGATCACCGACGACCTTCGCATCGAATACAGCGATGTCTACGTCGAGATGATCCCGGACACCAGTATTTCGGCGGAAAGCCAAAGCTAATGTCATTTTCTCTTCTTCATCCCAGCTGACGATGGCAAAGTAAGCTCCGACTGCAACCGTCACTTCTTCTCCATCCACAGATTTCTAAGGCAGGTCAGGCCCACGTAGACCGAGATTCCGATTCCGATCTGCAGGGGATAAAGATAGAGCGACTCCTCAGGGGCCAGATAAGCCAGAACCATGGCAGCTCCGGCAGGCGGAACCATGGGCCCGGTATGGTAGAAAACCAAAAGAAAGAGAACCGACGATAAAAGAAGGCTGATCAAGAGGCTTCCTTCCGGCAGACCGCTGAAAGCCAGTCGAACATAGGAGCCGGCTGCCGCAGACAAAGTCAGTAGCACAATGACCCGGATCGGATGCAGGCGGATGACCCGATTATGATAGGCGGATAATTCCGTGAAAGCTACGAGAAGCGGAGGGGCCGCCATAAATCGCCAGCCGCTTTTCACGGCAAGAAGGATCATACCGCTTGCCACCAGGATCCGAAACAGGGTCAGTTTCCAAGGAAGCTGTATCCGGACCGGTATAAATTCTTCCTCATATTTCAAACCGCGCCAAACCAGGGCCCGGCGAATCAGAAGGATCAAAAGCGAAAAGAGAACCAGGGAAATCAGATACCAGATCGACTTCGTCTGAAGTAAAACCGGAAGAACCAGGGCAGAGATCATGGGCATGAAGGAAGTTTTCGACAGAGACTGGATCAGAAGTGCCAGGCAATAGGCCAGGATCATCTGCAGGCTGAGCGGTAACGGAAGGAAACGGACAATTGCCATACCTAAGACGCCGCAGACCAGAAGAAAGAGAAATAGTCTCTTCCCATTGGTCATCCAGGAACGATGCGGTGTCAGGAACATGCCAGCTGCGATTGCCCCTACCTCCGGAAAAATCACTTCTTTTTCATGCACCAGAAGCGACAGTAATACCATTAGAAAAACAACAATGAGGTAACATGTACTATCGATGACCTTATTTCCGGATCTCTTCTCCATTGGAATGACAACTCTCTTCTACTGCTCTACCACATGAACTACTCCGACTTCATGCTCTGCATTGAAAGTCGAGGCTTTCTCTTTCCACCATACTGCAATCAAGACACCCTTAAATCCCGGTTTCCACTTCTTTTAGACTGGGGATCGACGGCGCCGCACCATGCCTGGTAACTGCGATAGCAGCCGCGTGACTGGCCAGGGCCAGGCTGTTTTGAATGCGGTCTGGAGCATAGACATCTTGGTCCATCGATTCTTCAGAAGAATTCCAGTCCTTGGATGTCTCTCTCGAAGTCTCCCTTGCCACTATGTTGTCTTTGTCGATGGTCCTCTTCTCCCCAGCACCTAATATCCCTGCCAGGAAATAACCGGTGAATGTATCGCCCGCCGCAGTCGTATCCACTGCTTTGACTTTCTCCGCCGGCTGATAGAGAGCTTCTTCTTTGGAAAAATAGACCGCTCCGAAGGAGCCCATGGTCAAGACAAAATGACCTTTGGGCAGAAGGTCCAGAAGCGCCAGACGGATTTTCTTCCAGTCGGGACCATCGGTTTCAGAGAAATACCGATCCATGTCCGTCTTCCTTCTCGTGACTTTCTGCTCGGTTTTCTCCTCCAACCCCTGGATCAACTGCACGGCTTCAATTTCATTAATGAAGAAAAGTTCGATATCCTCCAGGGGCAAATCCAGGATTTTCTCATTCATGGGCGAAGGATTTAAGACGATCCTCATTCCCTTGTCTTTTGCCCTTCTTATGATATAGGGCAGTTCATTGATCTCATTCTGCAAAACCAGCCAGTCTCCGGCTGAAAAGTGAGACAGAACAGCATCCACTTCTTCCTCCGTAACAGCCTGATTTGCGCCGCCATAGAGGAGGATACAGTTATCTCCCTCCTTATCATTCTGAATCACGGTATGACCGCTCGGCTGATCCGAAAGAACGCGAACCAGAGAGGTATCTACGCCGGAATCCTTTAACTCCTTTAAGAGGAGATCTCCGTCACGGCCTACATTTCCCGCATGCCAAACCGGAAGGCCGGCCCGGGCTAAGGCGATGGACTGATTCAGACCTTTGCCGCCGGTGAAAACAGCTCGACCGCCGGACGAAAGCGTCTCCCCGCGCTTTACCATGTGGTCCACCTGATAGACATAGTCGATATTTAAAGAGCCAAAATTTAAGATCTTCATTGTTTTTCCCTCTTTCTGTCCTGTCAGGCAGCCGCATCGATTCCCATCATTTCATTCGCATTTTGCTATATCATCCAGAATCTCTATATACTTAATATTATTATAAGCTCACCATACGGATTCTTCAAATCCTTCCCCGCCGGCCTGTCGGTCTTTTCTCTATAACACCCTTCAAATAGCCCTGGCGAGGCGTGGGAAAAACGGCAAGCAGTTGCAGAAATGCTTTCAATGAACAAAGACTACCTTCAAGAAAAAACCGATGCATCGCTGCATCGGTTTGTATGGGGGAGGATTATGAAAATTTGAAAGGTTTTATTTCCTTTCGACTTTTTCAATATAAAAAAATTCTGTGTTCAAATTGTGTTCAATCCCTTAAGGCTTTGTGAATTTTTTCTTAGTTTTTAAACTTTGGTCTATATTTCCGCTTCTTGACAGGCCGCTTCTGTCGTGGTTTCCTTCCGTTTTCCGTACGGAAACAATTGATCTCCTCCTGAATGGAGGAATAGTCGCGTTCGAACAGTTCATTACTGATATCGATCTGCAGGATCTCCTGGGGGATCTCTTCGATAATTCGATTCCTGACATGGAGTTTACTTAAGTTTTTTAAGGCCGGCATACCATGGATGGCCTGGATGTGGGCCAGCTCCGGCCGCCAAAGCAGACTCATCTTCCGTTTCATGGTCCGATGAGGATTCTCTTTGGGTTGGCGCAGGAGGTAGAAATCAAATTGCTCTTCCTCCGGCAGATATTCCACCGAGAGGATGCCCCAGTAATCCGGCACATGCTCCGCGATATGGCTTGCATGTCTGGATCCGACAACAACAAGGTTTCGGTCAAAATATCGATCGTATTCGGTCACCTGGTCCGAAAGCCGGCTGTAGTTGTCTGCGTCGCTTTTGATCTCCAGGCCCCAGATCTCCTCCGGTAAGACCAGCATCAGATCTGCCCGGGCCTTGCCGATGACTTTCTCTTCAAAAATTCTGCACTTTCCCAGCTTTTCCTCTAAATAGAAGAAAAGCGGTTCCCGCATGTCCTTATCGTGTATCATAAAAAAAACCTATTCTTTCTGCTTTCCCTTGCGGAAATGACTGATTCAGAGATACTATAAAGTATGCAACTGTCCACCGCATTGCAACTTGAATTTCAATTATTCGAAGTTAATACAAGAAGTAAATACAAGAAGTAAATACAATACGAAATCTCTATAGATCTTATGAAACATACTACAAGCAAAACCAATACAAGCGCACTTACTACCGGTTCCATCTGGAAAGGGATCCTCTTCTTCTTTGTACCGATCCTGATCGGAGCCATCTTCCAGCAATTATACAATACTGTCGATGCACTTGTCGTCGGTCAATTTGCAGGGTCCGAAGCCCTGGCATCCGTAGGCGGATCCTCCGGCCAGATCGTAAACTTTATCTTCACCTTCTTTACCGGACTTTCCTCCGGAGCCAGCGTGATCCTGGCCCAATATTTCGGAGCAGAAGATGAGAAGAATGTCGATATCACTCTGCATACTGCCTATGCCTTTTCGATCGTCGGCGGCATTGTGCTTGGAACTGTCGGCATCCTTCTTTCAAACCCTCTTCTCCATCTTCTGAAGACCCCAAAGGCTCTGATGGGAGACTCCGCCACATACGTTCGAATCCTTATGGCCGGCCTGATCTTCACCCTGATCTATAACATGGGAACCGGCATTCTTCGAGCCATCGGAGACTCCAGGCGGCCGCTCTATATTTTGATCCTGGCAAGCCTTGTCAACATTGTTTTGGACCTTCTTTTTGTTGCCGTCTTCTCCATGGGCGTTCTCGGCGCTGCAATCGCAACCGTGATCTCCCAGGCCTTCTCCGCCTGCGCCGTATCCTTTATCCTTGCCAGGAAGACGCCTGGCATGAAGCTTGAATTTCGCCGCATCCGCTTTCACTATGGCATCATGATCCGGATCCTTCGCATCGGCTTTCCAACCGCCATCGCTTCCTCCATGTTCACGATTTCCAATATGATCCTTCAGGCGTCCATCAATGGATTTGGCGTCAACGCCGTCGCGGCCTGGACCGCCTATGGCCGGATCGATGTCATCTGGTGGCTGATCAATCAGGCCTTCAGCATATCGATCACCACCTTCGTCGGACAGAATTACGGAGCAAGAAAATCCGATCGGATCCGAAGAGCCTGCCGACAAGTCCTTGTGATCGAACTCATTTGTTCCATCATTGCCGGTTTCCTCGTCGTTCATACCTCCCCCTATCTCATCCGCTTCTTCGACTCCAGTCCGGACGTCATCCGGATCGGACAGATCATGGCAAAATCGGTCGCTCCCTATTACTGGGTATTCTGCTTTATTGAGATCCTGTCCTCCGTGCTCCGGGCGGAAAATGATGTCCTCTTTTCCACCCTTGCCAACCTGGTCGGCATCTGTGCCTTCCGGGCTATCTGGCTCCTTGTTATTACAAGAAACGGCTCACTTACGGCCATCCTCTATTGCTATCCGATCAGCTATTTCCTGACCGCAGCCGTTGTCATCCTCTATTACATAATCCGCCAGCCGAAAATCTTTCGGAAAATGCAGAGCTGGACGGACTAATAATAAAAAAAAAGCATTGTCAGATTGCAAAATCCTCTCTGATTTGCAGAAAATTTACAGAAGATTTGCAGAAGACCAGGGCCATCCATAAGAAAGGAAAAAACATGTTTTATTTCACCGTCATAGAAACACACCCCTTGGGCGATATCACGGAACTCGAAGGCATCATCCGGGGCTACAACCTTGTCAACCCTCCGGCTCTGCCGCTCAAGGCCTGCTGTGAGGGAAACAGCAGACTGGGCTATATTTCCATCACAGCCATCCGGCTGCACGGGAACTTCCCAAATGCCGCCTGGGCCAGCCTGACCATGGACAACAAGGCCGGGAAACAGGCACATTTCTTAGAAAATGTAAACCTTTTTGACACGATCAGCGATTACGATCTCTATTCCTATGCATCGAAGGGGATCGCCAGCAAATACGGCCAGACAGTACGTTTTGCCAAGAGTTCGCTGCTTCGCTTGAAGAATATCCGAATGATGGCATTGACGGATGCCTACTGCAGTGTTTCGGATCTGGTGGAGACCTTGGAAAAGACTCCGGCGGCAAATAGCGATATGCTTCCAAACCAATCTCACTACAGTTTGCATGATTTGAAGGCGATCCGCCATGACCTGCATCTTCATCTGAAACGAAACCTGTATGGGTCCGTCATGCCGGGATTTACGGCCCGGATTCCGGCGGAAAATGACCGCCTCTACTATCGGACCGGACAGCTTCCCAATGGCGACCGGGTCCTCGAGATCTTCCCGACCATGGAAGCGGCCGCAAGATACATTATGGAAAATGGCTTTGAAGGAGACGAGCCCTTCCCGGTTTATGCGGATGGGGTTCTTGCCATGTCCAAGGCCAATCCCAAAATGAAGTTCATGGTACATGGGAGTACCGAGCCTGTGGTATTCTGATGTTCTTATCGCTTTGCCTGAAACGTAAACACAGACCCTGACGTCGCATACCGTTAAAATGACGTGGCTTATCCTTCTTTATGGTCCTTCTGTCAACTTGAAAAAAATTCAATTGCATAGACAGAAAGGATAACGTATCATGTAGGCGTAATCTAAAAACAGGGTGCAAGCACCCAGAGACAAATGCAGAGTAGATATCAAAGCGTAAAGTGCCTGATGAACAGGGAGTTGTCATTGGGACGAAGGATAGATCCGCGGTTTTGATGTCGCATCCCGCTGCTACATCCGGGACTTTTGATTCGTCCTTTTTTTATGAATCTCAAACCTCCGATGTAGTCCAAAGGAACTGCAAAGGAGGTTTTCTTATGTCTAAATTAAAAAACGTACAGATCCTGACAACCAGCGCAATGCTGACGGCCTTGGCCATTGTCCTCGGCTTCTTTAAGGTGCCGGTCTCGAACATCATTGAGATTCGGTTTTCCTTTCTGCCGATCGCCCTGGCAGGCCAGCTTTTCGGACCCTTTGTAGCCGGAATCATCGGTATCCTTTCCGATGTCGGCGGTTATCTCGTAAAGCCGACCGGGGCCTTTTTCCCGGGCTTCACCCTCAGCAGCATGCTTTCCGGAATCCTCTACGGCCTTGTTTTAAAGGGGAAAAAAATCACGATCTGGCGGGCCTTCTTCAGTAAGCTTTTGAATACCGTCTTCATCAGCTTTCTTCTGAATCCTCTTTGGCTCTCTATTCTCTATGGCAATGGTTTCTGGGCAATCGTATCTGCCAGACTGGTAAGCGAATGCATTTTGCTCCCGGTCAATACTGCAATGATCTATCTCCTTCTAAAAACCCTGGAGACCTTTCATCTCCAGAAGAATATCGGGATTCCCAGCGGAAAGAAGGCTTAAAAAATATGACAACAATCTCATTCAAAGAAGCAGAACGGCTCTTAACGGGAAGAATTATGGGAGTCTACGGCATCAGCCAGGGAAAAAAGGCGGCAGGAGTTCTCCTGCCGGCCATTTTCAAGGATTTCCGAGGCCTTTTAAAAAGTCACGAAGGAGAAGAAAGCTCCGAGACTTACCGGTCTGAAGACCGGAAAGCTGAGATCATTCTCACCGGGATCCGGCGGGATGGAAAAACTGCGCTTACCCATATTTCTTTCAATGGACAGACGATTTGTTGACCGGCCTGCCTACCTTCTCCTCCGGTCGTGGCTTGCATAGTACTTCGCCTTATTCGCATACATATCCTTATCTGCCAGATGAACCACTTCCCGGAGGCTCTTGGCATCCCGGCTCCAGGAACAGCCAACAGCAAGACTGGTGTGCGTCGTTGTGTCTTCTGACATATAATCCCCTAAGCGGGACACCTGGATACGAAATTCATTTTCATCCACATCCGAAAGCAGGACCAGGAATTCATCACCCCCGATACGGTATACATTTTCCTTATGATAGAGGCGAATCAGAAGATCAGCGACCTCCTGCAAGCGACTGTCACCACTCTCATGGCCGACATGATCATTCAGCCATTTCAGGCCATTCATATCGACAAAAATGACACCAATGCTCTCATTCCCCTTCTGCAGTTCCGCCAGACGTTCATAATAGGCATGGCTGTTCAAAGCCCCTGTCAGGCGGTCGTGATAACTCAGGAAATCCAGCCTGCCCATAATATAATGATTGGTCAGCTTCTTTGAAAGGAAGACCGCCGTCATCTGCATGAATTTCTGCAGATTGATATCCCCGGCAAGTGAGTAATTCTGCACCGCCAGGTATCCGATGATTTTGTTATGATCCACGATTGGCAGGCAGTAGAGGTGATCCAGACTGTACCGATCGAAGTACTGAACGAGTTCCCGGAGATTCCTTTCCGGCTTCAGACTTTGATAACTGATCCCGTTCGGATTTTGTGCCGTCAGCCTGGTCGCCGCCATACAGATCTCCCGAAGCCTGTTCTTATTCGTATCTTCTGTACCGGAAACACCCTCCCGACACCACTCAAAGCGATTCATGCTCTCCTGGATCTCTCCCTGCTCTGCGCTGAAATCGATCAGTTGTACCCGATCCGCATTCAGCATAAAGCCAATCTCCTGAAGAATCTGCGGAATCAGTTCCTCATATTCCGTATTCTGATTGATCAGGCGGGCGATTCGTATAATACGATCATCCGTTGCCCAGTTTCTCTTCGCCAGATCGTTATCCTGCTCTTCCTCCGAGAGTTCGAAACCATTCCAGCTGCAGCAGAGCGGCATTCTGCCCGGCGACATATGGAAGACGTAAGTTTTCGACAAATCCGTAGAACAGATGCAATCCCTGACTTCCTTTCTCAGCACGGCAGCCTGATAAAAATAGGTAAGCCAAGTCGGATCCGCTTTCGGAACTGCCTCGAAATAGCTCCGGCCAATCAGCTGGTCCGGCCTCCTATTCACCATCCTGCCATAGGCATCATTCGCAAAAAGAATCTGCATATCGACGATCTGGTCCATATTGTCATTCAGAATCGCCCGGAAATAAATATAGGGCGTTGTGATATCTGTAGCGATATCCAGATAATCCCTATCATTTAAAGGGATCTCTGTCTTCCTCTGCAAGAGTCCTTCCGCCCTCTGGCATACCAGAGAATAAAGTGCATCTGAAGAATTGACCTCATTTCTCGATGCGAGTCCATAGGAAAGTGCTGCCATCAATTTCTGATCACTCTCTTCTTCCGAGAATGCTGCCAAAGTGCCCTGCAATTCTTCCGACAAAACCTGCGTCGATTTCTTGGAAAGCAGGATAAATTTGTCATTCGTCAGCCGGATCAAAATATTATCCCGTCCAAGCTCTCTTCGTAAGATCCGTTCGGCATTTTCCATCATTTGATCCGCAGCCTGTCCACCCAGCGACCGATAAAGAAGCCAATAATGATTCGCTACAATCACCGCCATCGTATAGTTTTCGCTGGAATCCCGGTAATTTTTCTCAAAATCGGCATTTGTCCTGATCCAGGAAATCATAAGCTCTGAATTCTTGGCAAGATCTAAGGGTTCCCTCTCTCTGGACGTAAGATCCAGATCCGAAAGAATGATACAGAGGAGTCCTGTCACCTTGCCGTCACGGAAGATTGGAAGCTTCGAATAGAGATAAGGATATAATTTCCCATCGACAATACGCTGAGCGAAAACAAAGGGCATTGCATGCCCTTTCAGGACTTCCTCTTCTTCCCTTTTCGAGGCAGAGAAATCCATGCTCCAGTTGATCTCTTCATCTCTTTTACCAATCAGACTCTCGGCGGAAGTCAGACCGTTAAATTGCAGAAAGCCGCGGGATACCCCGACGAAACGCCGATTCCTGTCCTTCCAGCTAAGCTTAACAGAGGGCGCTGCCAGAAGTGCATCCATGAGTTCATCTTCCCCTATATCCTTGCTGCCGGGAAGCCGGTCCGTCTGGTCCACATGATTGCCGGACAGAATGGTCTCCGCCAGAAACCTTGCCTTGACAGGATCCGAATAAGCAGACGGCTTGGACAGAATAAGGCAAACCAGCTTGTCCTGCACCGGGATCCGGATCACCGTCGTTGCGATCCAGCGATAGCCGGTCTCGCCGACACTCCTCCGGAAGATCTCCGTAAAACTCCCGTGATCAGACCGCTCCAGTTCCTTCCTGACATAGTCCGGATCCAGAAGATGGGAATAGCGCTCCTGGTCTTTCCAGTAGATCGTAGCAAGCCTTTCCTGGGGATCGAGCAAAACCTCCTGGCCAAGAACCTCATCCTTTGTAATGGAAGCCAGAGGCGTTATCCGATCATCTGTATAATCCACCTTGTAGATCCAGTAGAAAGCATTGAAAATCATACGCAGACTGTCATCTGAGATCACCGAATCATTCCGCAGCTCCTCCTGAGTCTGGTCCGTGATGTAGACCGCAAATAATTTCTTGTCATGGATCCGTCCGACCAGGGTGACCTGCAGACGAAAATAATGATACTGCCTGGTAAAGTAGAGAGATCGGGCAGATCCCTCATCCATGGGCTGATTCATCAGAGCAAAAAACTTCTCATGAAAGGCATTCCCCGGATCATTCACATGCTGCTCCAGGACATCGATCCCGTCATCTCCCTCTTCTTTGATAAAGCTTTGTCCCATCTGGTTGACATAGCTGATCCGGACTCTGACCCCGTCAAATAAGGCCATACCGAAGGGGATCTCCCGGTTAAAATGCAGACCACGGCAATGATTATAGAGATACATCTCTTCTTTACTCTCCGCCGGAAGTTTCTCTAAGAAAGCATCCGACGTTACGATCTCGCAGTGCTGGGGCTTGCCAAAATAGTAGCCCTGGATCTTCTCACAGCCAATCTCTCGTAAGAAGTCAAACTGCTCCTGATTTTCCACACCCTCACACAGAGTCCGGATGCCGAGATCCTTCGCCATGTCCACAATATGGATCAGCAGGTCACGTGCCTTTTGGTTTAAATTTCTGACGAAGAGCATATCGATTTTCAGCTCATCGAAATCGAAGTCTTTTAAGGTATTGAGGGATGAGTAACCGGAACCGAAATCATCCATCCAGACCTCATAGCCGGCCCGATGGAAGTTGTCGATCTCCCGGTGGAAACGGGCCGGATCCGACATGACAGTCGATTCCGTGATCTCGATACAAAAGGAAGAACGGGGAATATCATTTTCCCTGATCAGATCTTCCAGAGTCTCAAAGGGGTTCCAGAGATCAAAATCCTTCCGTGACAGATTGATGGAGATGGGGACGAAATTGATCTTCCTCTCCCGAAGTTCACGGACCAGGCCTGCCAGAACCTCCATGACATAACGATCCAGTTTCCAGGAGAGATTCTTTTCCTCTAAGGCAGGGATGAAGACCGCCGGCGCGATCTCTCCATAGACCGGATCCAGCCAGCGGGACAGAGCCTCAGCGTTGCATAGTTCCCCGGTCAGGGTCCGAACGACCGGCTGTAGGAAGACATTGATGTAGTGATTATGGATGGCCTCATCGATATGATCCTGGACATATTTATGAATGATCAATTCCCGGTTTAGTTTTTCCGTGTAGATATTATAGATATCTGCCCCGTGGTTTTTAATCTCATTACATGCCGTCTTCGCATAATCCGTCATCGTCGAGACCGTATCCTCCAGAGAAGGATTGATATAATAGATGCCGGCCTCCAGCCAGAGAGAATGCTCGGAAACCATATTATAGATAAGATCATGGGCCGTACGGACCTGCTCGATCACATTCGGATCTTCCGCAAAGAGAATAAATCGATCCGCACCGTAACGGGCGATCTTATCACTGTGAAAGACGCTTTTTAAAGTATCCGCAATGGCTTTCAGGCATTTATTCCCCTCCTCATAACCGAAAATGTCATTGAAGTTCGTAAATTGAACAATATTGCAATAAACGATGGCTTTGAAGCGAAGAGGGCCGCCGGTGGAGAGTTTTGCAATTCTTCTCCTCTCCATCTGGCGGATGAGAAAGTCCATGGTCTGGACTCCCGTGACCGGATCTTCCTTGGACAGACGATTCTCCCTCTTCTGATACTCACGTCGTTCCAGAAGCTGAGATAGAAAATCAGAAATAATATCAAATGCGATCTCATTTTGTTCCAGTGTCTGCGGAATGGGATTTACAATTCCAAGAACTCCACCGAATGTCTTGTTTCGAAAAATCGGAAGAATCGCAAATCGAGAGATCCCAAGAGCCTCAAAACTAGTGATCAGGCTCTCTTCCTCCCCTTTAATCTCTGCTATATCCCGGATCAGGATCTTCTGATTCTCATACAGGCTGTTGGTCCAATCCACCAAACCGTTTTCATTAAAAAGCTCCCGGATATCATGTCGGAGAGAAGAACTGCCGGTGGACTTCCATTCATAGGTCAGTTCCTCCTTATGATTCGCGATCTTGAATAGAATAATGTTACTGGCCTGCAGGCTTTCCCCCAAGGTCTCCAGCAGCCTTCGTATGGCTCTCTCCGGCTTCTGTTCCTGAACAGCCCTGTGAATGGCCTTCTGCACGGCCTGAATGGTGATGCAATTGAAATCAACAGACATAACGACCCCCATGGATCCAATGAAACTACAATTTATACCTATTATATCGGCATTTCCCTTTGAATGAAATAGACAGCTTGATTCAATTTCATTTCAATTCTAAACTTTTTATAAAATCCACAAAAAAAGCTTGCATGTCTATACAAGCCATGATATAAAGAAAATGTACTAGCTGACAGGCTAATATAATTTTTCATAACTCCGTGGCGAGATGTGAATCTCGCCACACTCCCCGTATATTCAACCGAGGCTGAATGCCTCGGTTTTTTATTGCAAAGTTTTTTCCAATGTTTTCAGAGCCTCCCAAATTTGTTGCGAAAAATTTGTTGCGAAATGCTAAAAAATTCCCCGCCGGTTGGCGGGGAATTTTCACATCAGCTTACTTTTCAGCTTTTTTCTTCTTTCTGACGAAATATCCGGAAAGGATCAGGATCAATGCAAGCATCGAAGCCAGAGGCAATGCAATCGGCATAGATACCGGAATCTCACCGGTCTTCGGCGATCCGGGTACATAAAGCACCTTGTCCTCTGTCCGGCTCTTGTGATTCGGAATTACCTTGGTCTTGTAATTGGTGGTTACCATGATCGGATCATCCACCATGATGAGCTCGCTGCCATTGGTATTCTTCTGTGTCAGCTCATCGCTTTCCGTCAGCTTGCCGGTCTTGGCATCGTAAGCGTAGCAGGTCAGTGCACTGTTGTACTTACCGATACTGAAGTAGATATTATCAGCGATCTTATAGCCCTTCGGTGCATTGGTCTCAACCAGGACATAAGGTTTATCTACATCGATCTTTCTCTGCCAGTCTTGAACGCCATCGGCAGAAGTCCATTCCAGAACCTTCTCACCGAGACCATCCTTCTTTGTGGCATCGAACTTGTAAACACAGAGCGTAGCATTCGGAATGAAGTTTCCGCTGCTATCCACCTTTGCTACCTTGAGTTTCGCTGTAAAGTCTCCTACACCGGCTGCGGTCAGCAGGTAGTTACCCTTCAGTGTAGAATCCTTCGGATCCACCAGTGCGTAGATGGAGAAGCTGTCAGATGTCAGGCTGGTCTGCAGAACAGACTTACCATCCGTTGCAACCGATCCATTGACCAGACTTATGGTTCTTGTCAGATCCTCAGGTTCACCGCTTTCCACAATGTGGATGATCTTCAGATCACTCGGGTCAGCGCCCTTAAGATCCAGTCCCTGATCCGGTTCCAAAGTCACATGAACATCGCCGGTCGGCTCAACTTCCTTGCCATCCTTCACAAAGCTGATGTCGTAGTAAGCCAGTCCGGTGAAGTCGCCCACATTGTCTTCCAGCATATCATTAAGATTCTGCGTCTGGATGCCAGTCGGTGACTGATAGGAAGAAACTTGCTTTTTCGGATCTACCTTCGTAACTACAAGTTTCGTTCCTTCCGGCAGAAGGCCCTTTGCTGCAGTTGCAACAGCCTTAATACCATTACCGCTGTAGCTGTACTTCTCTTCGTTGGCATTGGCTGTAATACTGTCAAGATCCGTCTTTTCCGAATCTACCTGGATGGTACGATTTGGTTTATCTTTCTCCTCCTTACTCTCTGTAATATCACCGTAATCAAGCTTATTCTTTCCGGTCTCGTCGTATACGGCAATCTTGCCATCGCCGACATACTTCACCATGAAATGCTGTCCCGGATAAGGATCAACCTCGTGGCCGGCCGGAGCGCTGATCTCCTTGAAATAGTAAACGACACCCGGTTCGATTCGACCATAGTACATATATCCGTTGGCATCCGAAAGTTCGGACTCAACCAGAAGGTCATTGCCATCCTGATTGACCTGATAGAGACCGTAAACGGCATTGACCAGAGGATCATATGGCGCGGACTTGGACCGTTTCTGAACGCGAAGGACGATCGGACGATACTGGTTTCGAATCGTGTAATTCGTTTCGTCCGTCGGCTCTCCATCTGCATTGAAATGGATACCGGTCTTCGTGAAGTCAATCGCATTCACACTCGCCGGATCAACCGAATTCTTTTCATCAAAACTGATGTCGGTAAGAGACGAATCTCTCAGCTCATATACGGTATAACCCTGTGCATCATAATCGACATCCGAGAAATTGATGGTTCCATCCGCATTGTTGACAGCTTCCAGATCCTTGCTGCTGTCGATATTACTGTTTCGATGGAGCCTGAATCGGAACTCTCCATCCAGAAGCTTGGCTCCGGTCAGATCCTTATACGCTGTGACATCCACTTTCCGGCCAAAGGTATTGGTCAGGGTAACTGCAGTTTCGCCGGTCGTTTCGTTGACTCCGGAAGTTACTGTAGTATCAGCGGTCTGATCATTGTGATCGACTTCATAATAAGGGCTGTCACAAATCTCATGTACGGTATATTTGCCCGGTTCCAGATTTTCAAAGGTATAAGTCCAAGTGTCTCCAACTCCACTAAGTTCTGTTGTTCTTACAACTTCGCAATTCTTTAAGAGTTCAAGCGTAATACTCTTCGGTCTCAAACCTTCCTGATTGCTATTGTCATTCCACTTCTTTGTAACCGTGATCTTCGTAAGCTTCTGGTTCTGGAAAGTGATGCTTTCCGGCTTGTCAGAAGTTACCTTGTTCTTGCTGTCCATCTTCTGAAGAGAAGTATTCGCAATGAGCTGGCCCTTACCATCATCAGTCACCTTAACTGTAACCTGATAAGCAGATCCATCATATTGAATGCCATCAATGGTCTTACCGCCATTCCTCTCGCGGATGATATAAGTATAATCACCTTCCTTATCATATTCGATCGGTGCAAATGTAAACCGACCGCTTGCATCATTTTTCGCCGTATCCAGAGTCTTCGTCTTCGAATCAAGAAGTTCGAAACGGAAGAACCCGGCAAACAGAGTCATGTCTGCGCCGGAAAGAATCTTCGTTCCGGAGAGACGGAGAGCGACGGGGGAGGCGGTGTAAGTGTTCACATAGTTACCGAAGTCATAGGTATACCTATTCTTATTGGTAGCTTTCAACGCCGTTGACTCATTGTTCTCTACTTTGCTGACCGTAAGCGTTCCATCGCCTTGATCATCTACCTTGACCTTCAGGATCTGCGTCTTCGTCTGGTCGGTATAGCCGGCTGGCGTGTTGATCTCTGTCAGCTGATAGGTGTGATCTCCGGTATCGTCTATCTGTCCATCTTTCGTGTACTTTTTCGTGTACGGAATCGCTTTAAACTGGAAGTCTCCGGTTTTTGGATCAGACTCTGT